>NZ_NHML01000036.1:0-91100 GCF_002165735.1 Rhodococcus sp. NCIMB 12038 | reverse complement strand
CCTCGGCCGGTACCGGTGGAAGATCGAACGCACCATCGCCTGGCTCACCGGCTACCGACGCATGACCATCCGCTACGAACGCCACGGCGAACACTTCACCGGATTCCTCCACCTCGCCGCCGCACTCACCTGCTTCAAGAAACTTCCCACATGAGACACGCTCTTAGTGACCTACATGGGTACGTCCCGCCGGCAGGGCAGTTCCGGTCGGCCGGCGAGCCGGATTGGGTGAATGTTGGCCGGGGTACTCGAGTCTCATGGCACGCCCCTTCGAAGAACCCATGGGCACCGGACCGCATGTCCCGGTGGGAGACCCGGTGAGTAGCGACAACCCGTCGTCCAGCCCTGGCGCGCACGATGCACGTCCCGGGGTACCGCCCGAGGTGGCGAGAGGCAAAGGGATAAGGCACACCCGTACCGGGGCGACGTGGACCGGTCTGGTAATCGGAACTCTTGTCCTCGTCCTACTGCTCATCTTCATCCTCCAGAACCTCGACGGCGTCGTTCTGGAGCTGTTCGCCTGGGAGTTCACGGTCCCGCTCGGCGTCACGCTCCTGCTCGCCGCGATCGCCGGCGCGGTGATCATGGCACTCGTTGGCAGTATCAGGATTCTGCAGATCCGCCGGGCCGCGAATCGGCAGCGGGAACTGGCATCCTGACACGTCGTGCAGTCGAGTATGGCGACGTCGGTGTGACCGATTCGTGCATACTTCGATCTGCGTGCTCGGCATACTGGAAATGACGTGAAGGCGAGACCGGTCGAGCACAGAGAGCAGCGGGTGAAGCCGTGGACGGTGGTGAGCTCCTCGGCTCGAATGCACCCCCACAGGGCGGAAGTTTCCGGTTCTACCTCGACGGCGAACGCTGGCANTGGTCCGACNCCGTCGCCCGGATGCACGGCTACCAGCCGGGTGAGGTCACCCCTACCACCGAACTCCTTCTGTCCCACAAGCATCCGGACGATCAACCGCAGGTCGCGGCACTGTTCGACAAGATGATCCACGCCGGTGAGCCGTTCAGCAGCAAGCACCGCATCATCGACACCGACGGTCGCATCCATCACGTCATCGTGGTCGGCGACCGCATGCTCGACGAGAACGACCAGGTCATCGGTACCTCCGGGTACTACATCGACGTCACCGAGACGTTGGAGACCGACCCGCGCGAATACAACCAGGCGCTCACCGAAGCCGTCGCCGAACTCGCCACATCGCGGGCGGTGATCGAGCAAGCCAAGGGTGCGCTGATGCTCGTCTACGGCATCTCCTCCGAACGGGCCTTCGGCATCCTCACTTGGCGCTCACAGGAGACCAACACCAAACTCCGTACACTCGCCGAACGCTTCGTCGACGCCCTCGCCGCGGAGGCGACCCTCCCCGTCTCGTTCCGCGCCCGGTTCGACCACCTGCTCCTGACCGCCCACGAGCATCCCGACCGTGGGCCGGGAACAAAGAACTGACCGTCCTCGCTATGCGGTGGTGACGTCGGGTGGATCGGGAAGGTCGACGTCGAGGACGAAGTCGAGCCAGATGAGAGCGTCGGCGAGGGTCGCCGCGCGCATGGTGACGTCGAATTGTTCGGCAGCGGCCAGCGACCGCTGCACCTCTTCGACCTCCTCGGCCAGGAACGCCGACACCGTCCCCAGCACCCAGCGCTCCGACGCCGACAGGGCATCGATGTCGACGGGCCCGCCGTCGGTGAAGCGCAGGTCGAGGATGAACCTCTCCCCTGGTCCGGCGGCGCCCAGACGTGCGGTGACCACCCCGACGATGGCATCGACGACCCAGGCGAGCACAACACTGTATTCCGGTCGCTCTCCGACAGCCGGCGGTTCGGCACACACCCGGGATATCTCGCCCGAGAACCGGGCTGCGTCACGGTCACCGACCAGTTGCATCAGCCGGCCGCCGACGGCCGCAGCCGACGAACTGGTGGGGCTGTCCGCGTTCGATCCCATACTTCGAGAGTGCCCTGACCCGGGCACCGTCACGCAACCCGGTCGATCACACCCAGTCGCCAGGCACGCGCCGCCGGCGGCGGCCTCAACTGACGTACCCGAATCCGAACGGTGTAGTTTTGCCGGAGGCCTTATCCTCAGGGGACTCTGCGTGAGCATCGTCACGGCGGTCTGACACGGCCGAGAAATCTGCACGAAACATTCACGTTACGTTCCGTTCGTACAGTGTTGCCCCGACGCACCCCCACCTCATCCGCGGGGTACACGCGAGGAGAAACACATGAGTGGGAATGCCGTCCGTCTGCAGGCGATCAAGGACGTCGAGGCCTACGTGCCCCCGGCCGTCAGTTTCGTGGACGACGAGAAGCCGGGCGAGATCTTCGGTCAGAACGTGTTCAGCAAGGCCGTGATGCAGAAGCGTCTGCCGAAGTCGGTCTACAAGTCCGTCATCGCCACGATCGAGAAGGGCAAGCCTCTCGACCCGATGGTCGCCGACGCGGTCGCGTCCGCGATGAAGGACTGGGCACTCGAGAAGGGCGCCACGCACTACGCGCACGTCTTCTACCCCCTGACCGGCCTGACCGCCGAGAAGCACGACAGCTTCTTCGACCCGGTCGGCGACGGCTCGGCGCTCGCCGAATTCGCAGGTAAGACGCTCGTCCAGGGCGAGCCCGATGCGTCGAGCTTCCCCAACGGCGGGCTCCGCAACACGTTCGAGGCGCGCGGTTACACCGGGTGGGACGTCACCAGCCCGGCCTATGTGCTGGAGAACCCGAACGGCAACACCCTGTGCATTCCGACGGTCTTCGTGTCGATGACCGGGGACGCGCTCGACCACAAGACACCGCTGCTGCGGTCGCAGCAGGCGATGGGTGTCCATGCGGAACGCATCCTGACGCTCTTCGGCCACGACGACGTCGAGAACATCGTCTCGTTCTGCGGACCGGAACAGGAGTACTTCCTGGTCGACCGGCACTTCTTCCTGGCCCGCCCGGACCTGCTCAACTCCGGCCGCACCCTGTTCGGCGCCAAGCCGCCCAAGGGCCAGGAGTTCGACGACCACTACTTCGGCGCCATCCCGGAGCGCGTTCTCGGTTTCATGATGGACACCGAACGTGAGCTGTTCAAGCTCGGTATTCCGGCGAAGACCCGGCACAACGAGGTCGCCCCCGGCCAGTTCGAGATCGCCCCGATGTTCGAACGCGGCAACATCGCCGCAGACCACCAGCAACTGCTGATGACGACGCTCAAGACGATCGCCAAGAAGCACGGCATGGCGTGCCTGTTCCACGAGAAGCCGTTCGACGGTGTCAACGGGTCCGGCAAGCACGTCAACTTCTCGCTCGGCAATTCCGAACTCGGCAGCCTCCTCGTGCCCGGCGACAACCCGCACGACAACGCCCAGTTCCTCGTGTTCTGTGCTGCCGTCATCCGCGGGGTGCACAAGTACGGCGGCCTGCTCCGCGCCTCCGTCGCTTCGGCGACCAACGATCACCGACTCGGTGCGAACGAGGCTCCCCCGGCGATCATCTCCGTCTTCCTCGGAGATCAGCTCGCCGGCGTGTTCGAGCAGATCGCGAAGGGTGCGGCCACCTCGTCGAAGGGGAAGGGCACCATGAAGATCGGTGTCGACACCCTGCCCGTGCTCCCGACCGATCCGGGCGACCGCAACCGCACCAGCCCGTTCGCCTTCACCGGCAACCGGTTCGAGTTCCGGGCGCCGGGTTCGATGCAGACCGTCAGCGGACCCATCGTCACGATCAACACGATCATGGCCGAGTCGCTCGACTACATCGCGACCGAACTCGAGACCGCGGTCGCGAACGGCACCGACTTCGACACGGCGGTGCAGAATCTGCTCACCGAGATCATCACCAACCACGGTGACGTCGTGTTCAACGGGGACGGGTACTCGGAGAACTGGCAGAACGAGGCGGCCGCGCGCGGACTGCCGAACCTGCGCACCACCCTCGACGCATTGCCCGAACTGATCACCGAATCGGCGGTCGAACTGTTCGGCAAGTACCAGGTGTTCAACCACCGGGAGATGCACTCTCGCTACGAGATCGGTCTCGAACAGTACGCGCTGACGATCGGTGTGGAAGCACGGCTGACCCTGGAATTGGGACAGACGTCGATCCTCCCCGCCGCGATTCGCTACCAGACCGAGTTGGCGCAGAACGTCGCGGCGCTGAAGGCGGCCGGGGTGGACGCGGACCTGTCCGCACTCGAGGCCGTGTCGGCACCCCTGACGAACCTCAGGACCGCGCTCGCAGAACTGAAGTCCGCGCTCGCCGCTCAGGGCGAATCGGACGCATCGGCGGAGGCCACGCACGCGAAGGACGCCCTCCTGCCTGCGATGGCTGCCGTTCGCGCAGCAGCAGACAGCCTCGAAGACATCGTGGCCGACGACCTCTGGCCGCTGCCCACGTACCAGGAGATGCTCTACGTCCTCTGACGGACTCGAGTACATCTGCGTGTCACCCAGGTCCGGAACCTACGGCGAAAGCTGCAGGTTCCGGACCTGTTCGTCATCTGCGAGATGCGGCCAAGTCGCCGACCAGTCCCACACCGAAGATCGAATTCCAGGTCGAGGTCCGTCAGCTTGCGGGGTCGTACCCGAACTCGCGCACCTCCTGCGCGCACCGGCAGGCAACCGCGAGTTTCGCGGCCCATTCCAGTGCCGCCTCACGGGACGGCAGTTCCAGTACCGCGTAGCCGCCTTCGAGCTGCTTCGTCTGCGGGTAGGTGCCCTCGGTCACGGTCCCGTCCCCATCGACCATGACGGGCGGAACGCTTTCGTCGATGCCACCGCCGAACACCCAGACGCCGGCGTCCTTCGCCTCCTGAACCACCGCGTGCGACGCATCGGACACTGCCTGCAGATCGCCGTCGGGAACGACCATGGCGCCACTCGGGAACGAGATCAGGTACTTCGTCATCGCGTCGACTCCTTCTTCGCGCTCTTTTACCTACCTGATTCGAGGCTCTCATGTTCGGCTGCCGCGAGGATCGCTTCGATCATCACGTCGAAGCCATCGCCGCGTCGCTGGGGTGACGGGCGATCCCGCCCAGCCTCACGAGTTCAGGTGTGCCAGCACTTCTGCCGCGGCTCGGTGGCCGGACCGGACTGCTCCGTCCATGTAGCCGTTCCAGGTGTCGGATGTTTCCGCGCCTGCCCAGTGCAGACGCCCGACCGGTTCGGACAGGGCGGCGCCGTACTGCGTCCAGACGCCGGCACCGAGTCGGCCGCCGTAGCAGCCCCGGGTGTACTCCTCGGCCATCCAGTCTTGTTCGAGGTAGTCCGTGGGTTCGCCGGCGGCAGGACCGAAGAGCTTCACCAGCGTCGCCACGGCTGAAGCTCGGCGCTCAGCGGGGGCCCAGCGCGCAGCGGTTCGGGCGTGGGCGCCCTCGAAGAAGCCGACGAGGACACCACCCGAGCCATCGGCGGGCGAGTTGTCCAGGGTGACGCTCAGTTCGTCGTCCAAGCAGAAGGCGAACCCGTTGAATCCCGAATCCCGCCAGAACGGGGTCGGGTAGGCAATCTGAACCTTGATCACCGACCCCATCGGGATCTGCTGGGTCAGGCCGTCACGCGAACCCGGCAGCGCCGGCTGGAATCGGAGACGACCGGCCAGCGTCGGGGGAATCGCGACGATTGCTCGCGCAGCGGTGACCGTTCCACCGTCGAAATCGACTCGGACCTCGCCGTCGTCCTGGGTGATGGTGTGCACCGGGCTGTCGAGTCGGACCACGTCGTCGCCGAGCTCCGCGGCGAGTCGCTCGGAAATCTGGTGCGTCCCACCGACGACGCGCAGCTCCTGGGCACCGCCCGTGGTGCCCACGAGGCTATCGATCATGCCGCCGGACTTGATGTAGAAGAGGAAGTGAAGCAACGACATCTCGGCCGGTTGGGCGGAGAACAAGGCGGGCACGACGGCGCCCCAGAATGCCAGCGCCTCGGGGTCCTCGGTGTTGGCACGCAGCCATTCGTCCAGCGTCCGACGGTCCAGTTCGGTGGCGTCGGGCGAAGCCCACGGTGACGACAGCGACACCGTGCCGGCCAGCCCCTCGAGCTCGTACTGGAGTCGGCCGACTTCCACTGCGGCGTCATCGGAGAGGCCGAAGGTCTCGTCGGAGTACGTGGTGGCCTTTCCCTTGTAGAGAGTGACCGCGGCGCCCTCGTCATAGGTCGGGAACGTCTCGAGACCGAGTTCGCCGACCAGCTTCAGCACCTCGGTCTGCGTCCGGCCGATCCACTGTCCACCCATCTCCACCGAGACGCCGTTGGCCAAGTGCCCGCCGAGGTTGCGCCCGGCCACCCGGTCGCGCGCTTCCAGCACCGTCACACTGCGCCCGGCAGCAGCGAGAACCCTCGCTGCCGTGAGTCCGGCGAGCCCGGCGCCGACCACGACCACATCGCAATCCGTCATCCCAATTCCTCCAAAAGTCAGTCGGTTGTCCGACAGTAATCTAGGTCACAGCTTCCTGGTGTGCAAGAGTGGTGTCGAACCGACGGGCGACATCGAGGAGGAAAGCGGTGGCCTACGTCAAGGCGGCAGAGCGCGAGGAACAGATCGTCGCGGCGGCGATCACGGAGTTCAGCGAGAAGGGCGTGCCCGGAACCACCCTTCGCGCCGTCGCTGGGCGGGCCGGCATTCCCCTGGGCACGCTGCACTACGTCTTTCCCAGCAAGGATCAGCTGCTTCGTGCCGTCATCATGGCTGTCATCCGCGAGATCTCCGATGCGCTCCGCGCCGAACTCGAGGTCGACAAGGGCTTGGAACATGCGCTGCGCCACGGGGTGGGCAGCTTCTGGAACAAGCTGGTCACGAGCAGAGTCGGGCTGCAGATCATGCAGTACGAGCTGATGACCTACTCGCTTCGGAGCGATTCCGACGGGGGGCTGGCGCAGTTGCAGTACGAGCGCTACAGCGCGCTGGTCACCGAGTTTTTCGAGCGGGCCGCGCAGGCGGCGGGGGAACGGTGCGCCGTCGGCTTCGACACGCTCGGCCGCATCGCGCTTGCCCAGGTCGACGGGCTGATCTTGCAATACATCGCAAAGCCCGATCTGGACCGCGCCAGACGCGATCTCAACCATGCACTGGACATGCTCGTCCTTTATGCCGACCCCCAGTCGGTCGAGCGCACGAAGCCGCTGAACGCGGAGACCGCCTGAGGTTCAGATCCGGGATGCTGTTGCGTTCGGGTGGGCATCACCTTAAGTTAATTCGTACGGCTGTCCGACTTAGAAACAAACGGTCGTGGCCGCGGCACTGGATCATCGACAACCCGGAGTGAGACCAATGGCGCAACAGACACCAGGCAGCCCGAACGACAAGCAGGCAACCACTCTCGAGACCACCGTCGCTGTGGTCGGCGCCGGCATGTCGGGTCTGATCGCGGCCAGGGCGCTGCATCGTCAGGGGATCGACGTGCTCGTTCTCGAGTCTGCGGACCGAACGGGTGGCCGGATGATGGCTGAAACCTCGGCCCTGGGCTCGCGGCTCGATCTGGGTGGGCAGTGGGTCGGCCACGGACACCACCGGTTCTCGGCGCTGGCCGCCGAACTCGGGGCCACCGTGTTCCCCATGCGCACACCGAAGCGGCCGACCGTCGTCGGCGACGCCCGCACCATCTCAGCCGTGAGTCCGTCGATGCTGACGGCCGCTGCCGTTCTGCTGGCCTGGGAAATCCGGGCGAAGCGGGGAGCGCCGACGCGATGGAACTCGACGACCGTGCAGGAGTGGCTTCGCAAGGTGCCGACGGTCAGAGCCCGCCGCCTCCTCGAAGTACTCGTCGAGGTGTCGTTGACGGCAGATCTCGACCGCCTCTCGATGGATGCGCTGGCCAAAATAGTTCACTACCAGGGCGGACTTTCCACGATGTTGTCGACGAACGGCGGCGCACAGGAGGGTCTGATCGTCGAGGGTGCAGGAACCCTGACCGACAAGATCGCCGCCGAACTCGGACCTCGGGTCCTCACGAGCAATCGAGTGACCTCCATCGGCCGAGACGGCCACGGCGTCGTCCTCCGCACCCCGTCGGCTCTCATCCGAGCGTCGAAGGTGATCGTGTCGGTGCCACCGCCGGTGTCGGCCAAGATCGCCTTCGAGCCACCCCTTCCGGCCGGTCGGCGCCGCCTCGCGCAAGACATGTACATGGGATCGGTGTACAAAGCGGTCGCGGTCTACGAGCAACCGTTCTGGCTCGCTACCGCAGATGCCGAGTTCATGTTTCTCGATGGCCCCGGCTTCGCGGTCTTCGATACCTCCCCGCCCGGCGGTCCCGGCCACCTGTGTGTGCTGGTGGGCGGCCGGGATGCTCGAGAACTCGATCGACTCGACGAAGCCGGCCGCAGGCAGGCCGTCCTGGGGCCCCTCGCCGCTGCCGTCGGATCATCCGCAATCCTGCAGCCGGCAAGCTGGCACGAAAAATCTTGGCACCTCGACGAACACGCCGGCGGGGGATATTCGGCGCTGCCGTCCGCGGGCAGCACGCAGGGAATGTTCCCATTGCTCTCGGATCCGATCGACGACATTCACTGGGCCGGCACCGAGACGGCGAGCGAGCACGCCGGATACATCGAGGGGGCCATCGAATCAGGCGAGCGAGCCGCTCGCGAAGTCGCAGAAACCTTTCAGCGCAGTATCGCTGACCCACAGCAGACGAGGATCGATAGCTGATGGACACCACCCCAATGCACCGAAACCCCTGCCGCAGAAGCCCGTCGATGCACTCCGATTCGCCACCAGTCGTATTCCTATCTCGATGCTCGCCCGAGTAAATCGCCGATCGCGAGCCTTCGGCTGCTCCCAGTATCGCCGAAAACGTTGCTGTTGCTTGCCAAGTACCGCCTGAGCCGATCACTCGGTCCGCGGTGAGTCCCCGTTGCTGCCCGGCTCAGCGGACGGTGATTCTCTGGAGGTCGTTGCCGATGACGACCTCTCCGGCATAGCCGCGACCGGCCCACTCGGTCCACTGGTGCGGGTCGACGACGCCGTGTGCGAAGTCGATGATGTGGGACAGCACGAGCTTCGGCACACCCGCGCGCTCGGCGATCGCCCCCACCTGCTGGACTTCGACGTGCGATTGCAGCATGTGGTCGCGTGCCGCCGGTGTCAGGGCGCTGCCTTCGAGGTTCACGGCCTCGTGGATCAGCACATCGGATCCACGCGCCAGTTCGACGAGGTTGTCGGAGACGGTGGTGTCTCCCGAGAACGTCACCGCGCCGTACTCGGTGTCGAAACGGTAGGCGAAGGAGGGAAATGCGGGGCCGTGCGGCACCAGTGTCGCCCTCACGTGGACTCTTTCATCGCTCATCACCGTGAACGGTGTGCACGGTGGGCAGGTATTGGTGAAGTCGGCCCCCAATTCGGGCAGGGCGATCTCGTGCACGACCGGCATCGTGCTGGTGTCCGGAAGTCCCGTGTCGCGCATCAATACGTTGTTGCTGTATGCGTAGGCCTCGGTGCACTTGCGCGTGAGCTCCGCGAGTCCGGGCGTCGGATCGGCCGGGTGTGTCACCGGAACGGTGCGCCCGCCGAACGCCTGCGGCAGTCCGCCGGCCGGTCCGGGGCCGTACACGTCCACAGGTCCGGACACACCGTCGCCGATCTGGGGGATGGTCCCGCCGCCGAGCATGAAGAAGTTGTAGTAGTCGGCGATGTGATCGGCGTGCAGGTGGGTGATGAAGATGTTTTTCAAGGTGGCGAATTGGAGTCCCGCCCGCCGATATTGGGTTGCGGATGCACGACCGCAGTCGACGACGTAGGTGGTGCCGTCGACTACGAGTGCTGTCGAGATTCCGGTGCGGTCGGCCGCGATCGGCGGACCGGCCTGCGTGCCCAGCAATACGATCTCGAAGTGGGCGTCCGGATTCGGTACCGCCGCCGGTGCGGCTGCGGCCGATTCGAGCGGCCGGGTCGACGATGGAGACGCGCACGCGGTCACTCCGGCGGCGGCCGCCAGTGCGCCGATTCCGGCAAGTATCGATCTTCGGCTGATCGCGGATGCCTGCTCGCGGCCGGCATCCGATTCGGTACAGCAGGAAATACACATCGGTGTCCTCAGTTGTGGGAGGGGGACGAAGGCAGGTCGTGATGTGCGCTATTCGGACAGGAAGTCGGCGATCAAACTGTTGAAGCGGGTCGCGTGCTCGATCTGGACCCAGTGACCACACTGTCCGAACACGTGCAACTGCGAGCGGTCGATGAGTTCGAGCAGTCGCAGCGAGTTGGACAGGGGAATGACCTGATCGTCGCGCCCGTGGACGATGAGCGTCTCGTGCGTCAGCGACGAGATCAGGTTCTCGTCGACGGCCATCTCGTCGACACCTCGCTGCCGGGGTGCCGGGAACATGGCGCTGAACGCTTCCTGCACGCCGGGCCGCGTGGCGGCCGCGAGTCGCAGTTCGGCGAGTTCGTCGTTGACCAGCGTGCGGTCGTAGGCGAACACATCCAGGAGTGTGCGCATGGCCGGGAGGGACGGTTCGAAACCCCAGACCGCGTCGAGCCCCGGAGTGATGTCGAAGGGGACTCCGACGCTGCCCATCAGGACGAGGCGGTCCACTCGCTCGGGGTACTTGGTCGCGATGTTCAGGGCGAGTGATCCACCGAAGCTGTTGCCCACGATGGAGACCTTGTCGAGTCCGAGGGCATCGAGCAGGCCCACGAGGTGGTCGGTCCAGGTGGCCGAGTTGTACTCGACACCGTCGGGGCGCTCGGTGTATCCGAATCCGAGGATGTCCGGTGCGATGACCCGGTATTGGGTCGAGAGGGCCGGGATGGTCGTTCGCCAGTTGGCCCAGGCGGTGACGCCGGGACCGGAGCCGTGGATCAGGACGACCGGGGCGCCCTCGCCGGCGTCGTGGTAGTTGGTGGCGATCCCGTTGACGTCGATGGTCTTCGCGATCTCGGGTGTCTGCTCGGTTGTCGTGGTCATCGGTTCTACTCCAAAGGTGGTGATGTTCTGGTGGTGAGGACGTGCGCCGGCGACAACCGGCAAACGGTCTACGTGACGACGGTGAGGAAGTTCTGGTCCAGTTCCCGGTGGGTGAAGTTGATGCCCCGGGCGGCCTGGTCCATGGTCCAGGTGATGGTCCGGAAGTCCTTGCCGGTGCGGTACCCGCCGGAGAACACTTCGTTGCGGTTGCCGGAGGGATCGAAGAAGTAGATCGTCTCGCCGCGGGTGATTCCGTGACGGGCAGGTCCGAAGTCGATGGGCACGTCGTCCATGGAGAAGACGTCGCCGGCGTGCAGCAGGGCCGACCAGTCGGCGATGTGGTACGCGAAGTGGTGCAGTTTGCCGTTTTCGCCTTGAACGAAAGCGATGTCGTGGGGTTGTTCGCCGCAGAACATCCAGGATCCGACGAGTTCGGTGTTGTCTTCGCCTCCGACGAGGCGTTCGGCGGCCTGGAAGTCGAGGGCTTCGGAGAAGAACCGTTCCAGGAGTGCGGGGTCTTCGGTGGTGATAAGGGTGTGGTCGAGGCGGGGTACGCCGATGCCGCGAGTGCCGCCGCGAGGCCACGGGTCCGGGTTCCACAATCCTGTTGCGGTGCCGACGTACTCGATGTCGCTGTAGAGCTCGAGGATGTGCTCGGACGGCAGGGTCACGCGCAGTCCGTCGCCGACGGACTGGTTGTCGCCCTTGCTCATCCGCTCACACGTCGCGCCGAACGCCCGGACCCGGGTCTCGATCTCGGCGAGAGAATCCGCGTCGGAAACCTTGTAGCCGAGTTTGGTCAGACCGACGCCGCCTTCGCTGAGGACGACCGAGTGATGGTCGGCCTCGTCCCAGGACTTGAGGTAGACGGTGCCGTCCTCTTCGTGGACGGCGTCCATTCCGAGGGTGTTGATGTAGTGGTTCTTGGCCTCGGTGAGGTCGGTGACGTTGATGTGGACATAGCCCAGTCGCAACACGGACATGGCGGTACCTTCCTTCGATGTGGGTTGAATTGGTTCGCGGCCACGGGTCAGGTGGTGCGCTCCCGGGACCGCCCGAATCCTGCGAGGACGTCGACGAGGCGGTCCCGTTCGCCGAGTTCTATGGTCACGTCTGATTGCGGAAATGCCCTGCAGGGAAGGCACTTCTGCTGCCCGGGCTCGCGATCGGGCCCGTCGACGACGGTCTCGCTCACCGGTGTGCGGTAGGTGACGGTCCCGTCGACGAGCGCGGCTCTGCAGGCTCCGCAACCGCCGCGTCGGCATTTGTACCGGGACCGGTAGCCCTGACGGCGCAACGCATCGACGATCGTCTCGTCGGCTCGCACGCTGATGCGTATCCCGCCCGGAAACACGGTGACCTGAAACTCACCATTCGGCCGCGGCGCCTCGGTGGCGCGAGCGTCGGGGGTGTCACCCATTGGTCCTCCTGAGCTGCCGCCGGTCCCCGTAGCGAGCCGGCACTCGTCCGGCGGCTACTTGCGGCCGAAGACGGACACGTCGTCGTTGCCGATCAGGTCGGGAACGGTCCAACCGTCGAGGTCGTATTCACTCATGAACTGCTCGGCCAAGCCCTTCATCCCCGACACCACCCCGGTCGCCTGCGCACCGAAAAGCAGTTCGGCCTTGACGTTCTCGTGGTTGCCGGAATAGTTGCGCTCGTACAGTTCGTGGCGGCCACCGAACTCGGAGCCGATCGAATCCCACAGCGCCTTCATCACCTTCACGCGTTCGACCGCGGTGATCCCGTCGGAGCCGCGCACGTACTTGTCGAGGAACGGGCGAACTTCGGGGGACTTGAAGTCCTCGGCGGAGGAGGGCAGGTAGATCAGGCCGGACGCGACGTCCTGCTCGATGATCTCCTTGATCCGCGGGTAACCCTGGATCATGAACATCCGGAACGTCAGTCCGTATTCGAGCTTGGGGATGACCGTGTCACCGATCCACTGTTCGGGGTCACGTGCCATGGATTCGGTGAGTGACCAGAACAGGTTTCGCCATCCGATGACCTCACCGACGCGGGTCTGCACGCCGCGGAAACCGCCGGCGCCCGTGCAGTCGAGGGCCTTGAGCAGTAAACCGGCGATGAAGTCGAGCTTCACGGCGAGGCGGGTGCAGCCCTGCAGCATGGCGCGGGGCAGGAACCCGGACTGCGGAAAGAAGGTGTTGATCTTGTCGACGGCGCCGTACATGAAGACGTTCTCCCACGGCACCAGGACCTTGTCGAAGACGAGGATGGCGTCGTTCTCGTCCATCCGGGACGAGAGCGGGTAGTCGAACGGGCTGCCGACGATCGCGGCGTTCTGCGCGTAGGACGTTCGGGAGATCAGCTTGACGCCGGGCGCGCCCATCGGCACGGTGCAGATGAGAGCGAATTCCTTCTTCTTGATCGGCAGACCGTAGTGGGCGATGAAGTTGTAGTTGGTGATCGCCGACCCTGTGGCCACGACCTTCGCGCCCGAGACGACGAGGCCGGCGTCGGTTTCCTTCTCCACCTTCATGAACACGTCACCGACCTCGTCCGGTGGCAACTGGCGGTCGACGGGCGGGTTGATGATCGCGTGGTTCCAGTACAGGACCTTCTCCTGCGACTCCTTGTACCAGCGCTCGGCGTTGTCCTGGAACGGCGAATACAGTTCCTTGTTCGCGTTCAGCGTGCCGAGGAAGGACGCCTTGTAGTCGGGGCTGCGGCCCATCCAGCCGTACGTCATGCGTGCCCAGGTCGCGATCGCATCTCGATCGGCGAGCACGTCCTCGGTGGACTTGGCAGTGCGGAAGAAGGGCATCGTCACGCCACCGCTGCCGGTGTCGGTGGGTGTCGTCAGGGTGTCGACGTGCTCACCGGTGTGCATCCCGTCGTAGAGTCGGGCGATCATCCGAACCGAGTTGCGGAACGCCGGGTGATTCGTGTGGTCCTTCACCCGTTCCCCGTGCAACCAGATCTCGCGGTCGTCGCTGATCGACTCGATGTACTCGTCGCCGGTCATGGGCTTGGTGGCGTAGATCTGGGGTTGGTTGGCTGCGGCGTTCGCGGCCGGGTTGACCTGTGTGGGGTCGGTGGGGACGGTGGGGACTGTGGTGGTCATGGTCTTCCCTTCGGTACTGCGGATTTTCAGAGGCTGACGGTCGCTCGGGCGGATTGCACTGCCCGGTGGTGAAGAGGCGCGAAGGATGTCGTCGCGTCGAACCATCCGTTGTGTGGATCGTCCAGGCATCCCGCCCACGCACTTGCCGCATCGAGCATGCCGAGTCGGTGAAACTTGCTGCGGTAGAACAGCAACGGTTGCTGATCGGTTGTCGTGATGTCGACGATCTCGCCGATGAAGATGATGTGGTCACCGCCGTCGTACTGCGCCCACGGGGTGCAGGAGATCGTGGCCGCCGATCCGCCGAGCAGCGGCGCGGTCGGGCCGTCGGTCCACACCGGGCCCGGCACCTGCGGGCGTCCGGCGAAGTGCATCGCGGTATCGACTTGAGCTTCACCGAGAATGTTCACGGCGAAGGGTTCGTCGCCGAGGTACTGGCACGCCTTCGACTTACGGGTGAGCGTCACCTGGCACAGTGCTGGTTCGAGCGAGACCGACGTAAATGCCGTTACCGTCGCACCGTGGGGTTCACCGTCCGCATTCCTGCATGTAATGACGGTGACTCCACTGGCGAACTGCCCGAAAATGTCACGTAGCTTGCGCGTATCCATTGCGTGGCCCCTTCGCTTCTCGTCTCCCGAGTCGACTTGACGTCGGGGTTGTGAAACCAAGGTATGACCACGGTCACAAGCCGTCGATCCACTCAGCGAAGGGGCTGTCCACACGACGCAACGCGAATTTCGCGGCGTCGAGCCGTGAGCATATTAGTGATATAAATCACCAAGGGGGCAAGATCTTGGTGTCCCTGTCGGACGCCTGGAGAGGTTGGGACGACTTTCGTGGATACCCCGGACAGCAGCCCCCGCTTCGAGGATTGGCATCACCTCCACGAAGCGGTGGCCGACGCATACTTCCCCCACACGCTCGAGCCGTTGACGGCCGGAGCCGCTGCGGAGGCGTCGATCGGCAGCATCGACCTGGGCGCGTGCCGCATCACTCACATGGCACTCGGCGCGGAGGTCGCCCTGAAGTCGGAGCATCCGGGTGCATACGGCATCAACATCCCGGTCAGCGGTCGACTGGAGTCGGTGATCGAGCGCACCGAGGTGGCGTCCGAAGTCGGGCAGGCGACCGCGTGCCCCCCGGGTGTCCGCACTCTCATTCCGCACTGGAATCCGTCGTGTCGATTGATCGGATTCAAGATCGACGAACACTATCTGCAGCGCGAGATGGACAGGATCCTCGACCGACCGGGGCGCAGTCTCCCCCTGCAACTCGACCTTCGCGGGGACGCCGGCCAGAGTTGGCTGAAGTTCCTGCGATCTACCTACGATCTGGTCGCGTCCGACGACGGCCTGCTGCACAACGACTTGATGCGCATCCAACTGTCCGCGGCCGTCACCACCGGGTTCGTTCTGGCCGCCGTCCCGGACGAGGACCCCGGCAGGAGAGCGTACCGGCCCCGCGTCGTGAAGCGTGTGATCGCAGCCATCCACGACGATCCGGCCCGGGCTTGGACGCCCGGGGATATGGCTGAAATTGCCGGGGTCAGCGTGCGGAGACTCCAGCAGGCATTCCGGGAGTACGTCGGCGTGACGCCTTTCGCGTATCTGCACGATGCCCGAATGGAACGCGCACACGCCGACCTGGCCGTATCCGTTCCGCCGACAACGGTTCTCGACGTCATCCTTCGGTGGGGATTCACCCATCCGGGGCGCTTCGCGGCGGAGTACCGGCGCAAATACGGTGTACCCCCGTCACACACCCTCACGCGCTGAGAACTGGCGATCCCGGCTTGATCTAGGACTCGAGTACTCTGCTTTGCGTGGCTATTCGACCGATCCTCATCGCCGGCGATTCCAGACTCACCACACCGGCAGTCCCGGTAACCGTGTTCGACGACGATCTCCGCTCCTTCGTCGACGACCTCTACGAGACCAACACCGCAGCTCACGGAGCAGGGCTCGCAGCCAACCAGGTCGGCGATCCGAGAGCGATCTTCGTGTTCGACCTGATCGACGACGGGCGCCGGCACCGGGGTCATGTCGTCAACCCGACGCTCGAAACAGCTCCACTGCCGGAGACGATGCCCGATCCCGACGACCTCGAGGGATGTCTGTCGGTTCCCGGCGAGCGCTATCCCACGGGCCGGGCGGAGTGGGCGCGGGTGACCGGCGTCGACAGCGCGGGTGAGCCCGTCTCGTTCGAAGGCCTCGGCTACCTCGCCCGCTGCCTGCAACACGAAACGGATCACCTGGCCGGGCATCTGTACCTCGATCGCTTGATCGGCCGCAACCATCGCGCCGCCCGCAAGATGATCAAGCAGCGTGGCTGGTCCGAGCCGGGCAACACCTGGTTGCCCGGCGCGGACCGTAACCCATTCGGCTGGTGAACCACCGGGCAATCCAGAAGACTGGGAACTCACCGCCAGATACGACGATCGGAGGGCCCGCATCTTGCCCGCATCCGTTGGGAGGTGGCTCTCCGAGCGCCGCCGCGCCGGCTTCAGCGCGCTCGTGGCTGCCGTTGCGGCGGCGATACTTCTCGGCTCCCGGGGACTGTCGTCGATCGGCATCACCGACGCGAGCGTGATCGTGATCCTGGTCTATCTCGTGACATATCTCGTGGTCACGGTCGCGGCGTTCTCCCTGGCGCCGGACGCGGTAGTGCAACAGTGGGCAGAACGTGAGAGCCGCGGGACGTTGCTGCAGCGCTACGTCCTGGGCAGTGCTCCCGGGCCGGGGGTGTCCCTCTTCATGGCGGCGATCGCACTCGCGGTCGCGATGGTGTGGCTGCCGGGCCATGGCGGCGGCGCATTGCCGGACCCGCTCCGGATCGGCATCGCCGTCGTCCTGGTTGTCGTGTCCTGGACCTGTGTGCTGGTGTCGTTCGCGATCACCTTCTACGCGGACAACGTCGTCGAGCAGGGCCAGGGGCTGAATTTTCCCGGCCCGTCGCCCAGGTGGGCCAGTTACGTCTACTTCGCCGTCTCGGTGATGACCACCTTCGGGACGACCGACGTCGACGTGACGTCCGATGCCATGCGCCGGACGGTTGCGGTGAACGCAGTGATCGCGTTCGTCTTCAACACGGTGACAGTCGCGACGGTCGTGTCCGTCCTCGCCGGCGCCTGAGTCACCCCGCTCGCGAAGCACCCGATGGTGCACTGTGCACTGACCTTCGGGCCGATGTGGTGAGTGTTTGCGTAGATCACTCCTGTGCCGATGGCGCAGCATTGGGACGCTCACCGCATCCGTGAAACGACAGGAATTCAGTCCATGCGTAGCTTCGAATTGATCGACGCCGTCGAACTCGTCGACGGGGTCCTGCAACTGACCGTCGCCAGCGCCGCCGCGGGCACCGCGATGGACGCAGTCCTGATCGGCGCCTGCACCGAGGCCCTGCGCGCACTCGGCACCGATGTGGGCGCCGTTCTCCTGACCGGGTCGGGCCCCAACTTCTGCGCGGGCGGCAACCTCCAGAACTTCTCCGAGGCCGACGACCGCGGCGCCTACCTCCACGAGATGGCCGACGGGTTACACGATTTCGTGCGCGCCCTCGCCGCGAGCCCCGTCCCCGTGGTCGCGGCCGTGCAGGGCTGGGCGGCCGGCGCAGGCATGAGCCTGGTGTGCTCGGCCGACATCGCGATCGGCGGCCCGTCGACGACCATGCGGTCCGCCTATCCCCGCGTCGGGCTCAGCCCCGACGGCGGCATCACCTGGTTGCTGCCCCGCGTCGTCGGGGCCGGCCGCGCCCGAGAGATCCTGCTCACCGACACCGTGATCGACGCCGAGGAGGCGGTCCGCCTCGGACTTCTCAGCCGCACCGTCCCCGACGACGAAATCCGCAGCGAGGCCCTACGCGTCGCCCGCAGTTTCGTCGACGGTCCCCGCGCCACCTACGCGTCGATGAGACGGCTACTGGCCCAGTCGTCCGACGCGCCCCTGCACGAACAACTCGACGCTGAACGGGACGGGATCGCCGCCGCCGCGAACAGCAGGACAGGACGGGAAGGCGTCGACGCCTTCGTCGCCAAGCGCAAGCCCGACTTCCGAAGCGTCAACTGACACCGTCGAATCAGCTCGCGCACAACGAGGTAGAGATCACGTCGGTTGCCGCTCCTCCACAACCCAGGCCGCGACCTGGGCCCGCGAGGTGAATCCGAGTTTGGTGAGTATGTGTTCGACATGCCCCTGCGCGGTGCGTTGTGAGATCACGAGCCGGGCGGCGATGGCCTTGTTGGTCAGCCCCTCGGCGATCAGCTCGGCGACCTGTCGTTCACGCTTCGTCAGTTTCACCGATCCGGAGGGTGTGGACTCCTTCTGGGGCCGTTCACCGAGCGCGTACGAGACGGCGGAGTCGAGATCCATCTTCCGGCCTTGTTGCTGTGCGTCCTCGTAGCCCTTCTCGGTGAGCATTCGGCGGACGGCCCGTTCGCACTCGTCGTGATGCACGAGCAGGTCGGGGACGAAAACCGAAGTGCTTCCCACGGCGTGACCGATGGCTTCGGCGGCTCCCATCAAAATGCCGGCGCGCTTGGGATCAGTGCCTCCCGCGATCCAGGCGAGAGCCTCGAGGCTGTTCGCGCAATTGACCGGATCGTCGACGAGTCGGCTGAGCCGCAGCCCCTCCTCGAGCAACTCGGTTGCACGACGCCGTTCGCCCTGCCGCCACTGTGCAACAGCCATGACCCACAGGACGTAGGCCCGATACACGGATTCGCCGTGACGATCGGTGATCGAGAGGGCTTCCTCGTAGCATTCGACCGCCCGGCGGGGATCGTCGTCGAGCAGCTCGTAGGTCAGACCGAGCAACGTGAGCGCCTCGACGTGTACGACAAGCTCGCGCTGCGCGTCTCGAAGCACGGTCAGTGCCCGCTCGAAACCGGAGGACGCGCGCACGAGATCACCGTTGAAAAGTCCGAAGATGCCGTCCGCGTGGTCGACGACGGCGTGCGCGACGGGATCGGGGACGTGGTCGGCCAGGGCGTGCGCCTGCTCGACGAGGGCAGCACCTCGCTCATGGTCCCGTTGCTGTTCGGCCATCAGGCAGTCGGCGTAGAGCGCTTTGACCGTCACGAGCGTCGGCGGCAGATTCGGTGACGAGAGGAATCGGTCGAGCCATCGCCGGGTCTCGCTGAGCAGACCGCGGGTACTCCAGAGCAGGGACGCGGCGGTTGCGATCTGCAAACCTCCCTCGACGTCGCCCTCGGCCAGACAGAATTCCATGGCATCCCGCAAATTCGGCTGTTCGCGACTGAATCGGGAGAGCCATTCGATCTGCCGGGGGCCGATGAACTCGGTTTCGGCGGTGCGGGCCAGCTGGCGATACCAATCCCGGTGCCGACGGCGCAGGTTCGAATAGTCGCCGGTCTGCTGAGCCTTCTCCCGGCCGTAGTCGCGGAGCGTCTCGAGCAGCCGGTAGCGCACCGTCACACCCTGGTCCTCCCGGGTCAGGATCGACTTGTCGACGAGTGATGCGACCACGTCCAGGAGGTCCTGTGCATCGCTGTCTGCTTCGCATACCTGTTCTGCCGCATCCAGTTCGAAACTACCCGCGAATACCGACAGCTGTTCCCATGCCCGTTGCTCTCGCGCGGTGCAGAGTTCGTAGCTCCAATCGAGGCACAGCCTCAGCGTCTGCTGGCGCGATGGTGCCCCGCGGCTTCCGCGCGTCAGTAACGCGTAACGGTCGCTCAGGCGTTGCAGGATCTGCTCGGGTGACATCGCCCGCAACCGCGCCGCCGCCAGTTCGATCGGGAGCGGTAGCCCGTCCAGCCGGCGGCAGATTCGGGTCACCGCCGTCTTGTTGGCCTCGGTCAGGACAAAGGCCGGTACCGCGGTGGTGGCACGTTCCGCGAACAGCGACACGGCGTCGTAGCGTGGCAGACCCTGGAGTGACGGCTCGCGATCCGGGTCGGGGACCGTCAGTGGCGGTACGCGCAACGTCACTTCCCCGCCGATCGTCAGGGGCTCCCGGCTGGTCGCGACAACACGCAGGCCCGGGCTCTGTTGCAGCAGTGTCGTCGTCAGGTCGGCCACGGCATCGACCACTTGCTCGCAATTGTCCAGTATCAGCAGGAGTTCCCGCGAAGAGAGGAAGTCCAGCAGGACTTCACGTAGCGACCGAGCCGTCTGGTCCCGCAGACCGAGCGTGGTGGCCACAACGTCGATCACCAGAGACGGGTCGCGGACCTCCCCGAGTTCGACAAGCCATGCCCCGTCGGCGAATTCGCGTTGCATTGCGGTTGCAAGCCGTATCGCCAGACGGGTCTTCCCGACTCCGCCTATTCCGGTCAACGTCAGCAGCCGCGACGATGCCAGCAGATTTTTCGCCTCGGTGAGTTCGTGCCTGCGTCCGACGAAGCTGGTCAACTCCAGAGGTAGATTTCCCGTCCGATGAGCGGACGGACCGAGGGGTGTTCGCCGTGGGGTGTCCGGCGAGTCCGGTGCGGGCGTATCCGGTGACGCGTGCAGGGCCATGACGTCGACGGGCAGTCCACGGCGGAGCTGGACGTCGCGCAGACTCTCACCGAATGCGGCGGCAGAGGATGGGCGGTCCTCTGGCCGGCCCGCCATCGCCTGCTCGATCACGGTGGTGATGTCGTCCGCGATCCCCTGCTCCCGAAGATCCGGTGCCGGCTCGGTGGTGATGCGGACGAACTGGGCGATCAACTGTTCACCGCTGCGCCGCTCGAACGCGGCGTGCCCGGTGACCGCACAGAACAGGGTCGCACCCAGCCCGTAGATATCCGAGGCCGGGCTCGCGGCCGCTCCGCCGAGGACCTCGGGTGCGGTGAACGCGGGCGAACCCGTGACGATGCCCGTGGCGGTTTCGAACCCCCCGGACATGTGGGCGATCCCGAAGTCCGTGAGCGCCGGCTCACCGTATTCGGTGAGAAGGACGTTTGCGGGTTTGACGTCACGGTGGACGATGCCGTGCCGGTGTGCGGTCTCGAGCGCACCGGCGAGCTTGACTCCGAGGTGCAGCACCTCCTCCACCGAGAGCGGGCCGTGCCGTCGGATACGAGTATCCAGGGAGCCCTCCGGGTGGTACGGCATCACGAGAAACGGCTGGCCGCTACTCATGATGCCGACTTGGAGCACGGTGACGATGTTCGGGTGGCCGGTCAGACGCCCCATCGCGCGCTGTTCCCGGAAGAATCGTTCCCGGTTCTCCTTCGCAAGATCCGTGGTCAGAACCTTGACTGCGACGGTCCGGTCGAGCGTGGCTTGCGTACACCGGTAGACGGCGCCGAACCCTCCGCGCCCGATCTCCTGAGCGTCGTCGAATCCGTCCGCACTCAACTGCGCGGTGGCCGTCGGGTTCACATCGCGTTGGGTCTCGAACGGATCGTCATCGGCCACGGCTAGGCCGGTTCATCCGAGCCGTTTCGCTGGTTCAGCACCACTTACCTCCCGAGAACGTCTCCTCAGGATATCGCCGACGAGCGGTACCGGCGGGGGCGATTGACGAGGCGGAAGCATCCGGACCGGTTGGTTTACGGGAGGTCGGTAGCGTGCCGGTCGCGAACTCTACTTCACCTGCGCAGGCAATTGCTTGGTGATCAGACGTTCCGCATCCGAGATGATGGCGCCCACGATTTCTTCGCAGCTTGCGACGTCGTCGATCAAGCCCTGGGCGAGGCTCGCCCACCACAGCCCACCGTCGACGTCACCCTTCGCCAGGGCCTCGGTGCGACCGCGCTGCCCTGACGCCAGGTGTGCGATGTCCGCGAACGTGGCACCGGGGCGGCGGGAGATCTCGACGATTTCCTCGGAGACCGCGTTACGGGCAACCCTGGCCGAGTTTCGGAACTCTCGGAAGATGATCTGCGTCGAACGCTCGTCGTTGGCGACGATCTGTTGCTTGATGTTGGCGTGGATCGGCGCCTCCGACGACGCCATGAAACGTGTCCCCATGTTGACAGCCGAGGCTCCCAGGGCCAGGGCAGCCACGAGTCCGGCACCGGTCGCGATGCCGCCCGAGGCGATGATCGGAATGCGCAGCTTGCGAGCGGCTGCGGGAATGAGTACCAACCCCGGTACGTCTTCCTCACCCGGATGACCTGCGCACTCGAACCCGTCGATGCTGACCGCGTCGACGCCGAGGCTTTCCGCCTTCACTGCATGCCGGACCGCGACAGCTTTGTGGATGACCTTGATTCCCGCGGCCTTGAAGGACGGGAGGTGCGGTGCCGGGTTGCTGCCGGCGGTCTCGACGATCTTCACTCCCCCGTCGATGATCGCCTGACGGTAGTCCTCGTACGGAACGGGGTTGATCGTCGGGAGGATGGTCAGGTTGACGCCGAACGGTTTGTCGGTGAGTTCACGTGTGCGTGCGATCTCGGCGGCGAGCGCGTCCGGTGACGGTTGGGTGAGCGCGGTGAGGAACCCGAGTGCACCCGCGTTGGCGACGGCGGCGATGAGTTCGGCCGTACCGACGCCCGTCATTCCGCCACAGACAATGGGATGTTCGATGCCGAAGGTCTCAGTGAATGGAGTGTTGAACATGTGGGGCGTCTCCGCTCTGTTGCGTCGATTGCAAGGTTTCGAGCCATTCCCTGTCGGCTACGAGATCGCTGCACGTCTCGCCGTCCCGCCACTGCGCCGTTTCGAGCAGGGCACGATGGAATGGAAGCAGCGTCTTCACGCCCTCGATGGCGAAGTCGTCCAGGGCGGCAAGCATTCGCTCGGTCGCCTCGGCGCGATCTTCGCCCCATACAATCACTTTCGCGATCATCGGATCGTAGTACCGCTCGACGACACTGCCCTCGGTCACACCGCTGTCGACCCGGATGTGACGACCGGTCGGCTCATCGTACGTCGTGAGCGAACCCGGATTCGGAAGGAACCCCCGGGAGGCATCTTCGGCGTTGATGCGGCACTCGATGGCGTGACCGGTCAGCTTCACGCCGTCCTGGCTGAGACGCAACGGCTCTCCTGCCGCGATGCGCACCTGTTCCTCGATCAGATCTGTGCCCGTGACCATCTCGGTGACACCGTGCTCGACCTGAATTCGGGTATTCATCTCGAGGAAGAAGTACTCGTCACCTGCCAGCAGGCCTTCCACGGTTCCTGCGGACGAGTAGCCGACTGCCTTCGCGGCTTGCACCGCGATGTCGCCGATCCGCTGTCGCATCTCGGGACCGACTGCGGGCGCGGGTGATTCCTCCACGAGCTTCTGGTGGCGACGTTGCACCGAGCAGTCACGCTCGAAGAGGTGAACGACATTCCCGTGCAGGTCCGCCAGAACCTGAATCTCGATGTGGCGGGGATTCTCCAGGTACCGCTCGAGGTAGACGGTCGAATTTCCGAAGAACCGTTCGCCTTCCCCTTTCGCCCCGTCGAATGCCTGCGCCAGATCTTCGGGCCGGAGTGCGACGCGGAAGCCCTTTCCACCACCGCCGCCTGCGGCCTTGACCGCAACCGGATAGCCGATCTCGACGGCCACTTCCCGGGCGCGCTCGAGTGTGCCAACTTCCTCCGTCGTACCCGGCACGATCGGCACACCGGCATCCGACATCACCTGGCGTGCAGCGATCTTCGACCCCATCTTGTCGATGGCGTCGGCAGAGGGGCCGATGAAGACGAGTCCGGCCTTCTCCACTGCGCGGGCGAAATCGGCTGATTCCGAGAGGAACCCGTATCCCGGGTGAATCGCTCCGGCACCAGCGACCTTCGCCGCCTCGATGATCACATCTCCTCGCAGGTAACTCTGGTTCGCGGGGGCCGGCCCTATGTTGACCGCCTCGTCGGCCACCGACACGTGCAGGGCGCCGGCATCCACGTCGGAGTAGACGGCAACGGTCTTGATGCCCATGCGGGAAAGCGTGCGGAAGACCCGCACGGCAATCTCGCCGCGGTTCGCGACCAGCACTTTGTCGAACATCAGCCCACCCGACTCTCGGCGATCTCGACGAGAAGCTGTCCTGCTTCGATCGCGTCTCCCTCGGCGACAGAGAGACTTTCGATGATTCCGGGGCCCTCTGCCTCGACCGGGATCTCCATCTTCATGGATTCGAGGATCATGATGCAATCGCCGGCGGCGACGCTGTCACCCACGGCCATCTCGATCTTCCACACGGAAGCGGACATTTCGGCATTGATCTGGTTCACGGCATTTCCTGTTCTCTGACGTCTACGGACGAATCGTCCACTGGCGGCGTTGCGGCCCGCGCTTGGACTCGAGGAGTCCGCGGGACGCCTCGACGAACGCACACACGATTTCGCGGGTTTCCCGCGGATCGATCATGTTCTCGACGCCGAATGCTTCGACTGTGGCCCACGGGTCCGACAGTGCGTACATCTTGTCTTCCACGATTCTGCGGTACTCTTCGGGATTCTCCGCAGCGGCGATCTCGCGGGAGTACGCCGCTTCGACACCGCCTTCCACCGGAAGGTCACCCCACTCGGCGCTCGGCCATGCCAATCGAAGGCAGAGCCCGTCGGTCTGCGCGGTCGCCGACACCGCCATTCCGTACGCCTTGCGCACCTGAATCGTGACGACGGGGACCTCGGCTTCGACCAGCGACTGGATCGCTCGCATGCCCCAGCGGACCACACTGCCGCGTTCTGCGTCGGGTCCGACCATGAACCCCGGCACGTCGACGAAGTAGATGACGGGGAGGTGGAAGGTCGAGCAGATGTCCACGAAACGGATCTGCTTCTCCGCTGCCGCGGCATCCAGGGCACCACCCAGGTGCATCGGATTGCTGGAGATGATGCCGACGGGGGTACCGTCCATCCGCGCGTACCCGGTGACGATGCCCTTGCCCCAGCCTCCGCCGACCTCGAAGAATGATTCCCGGTCGACGATGGCCTCGATCATCTTCTGCGCCTTGTACGGCCGCCGCCGGTTCTCCGGGATGATCGTGAGCAGTTCGTCGGCGCGTCGGGTGACCGGATCGGAGCGGTCTCCGCGGGGAGGCAGTTCCCAGACGTTCTGCGGCATGTAGCTCAGGAACCTCTGCATCTGCGCGATGGCGTCGGCTTCGTCCTCGGCGAGGTTGTCGATACCGCCGGAGATGCCGGTGTGCACGGCCGACCCGCCCAGCTCGGACTTGCTGAGGTCCTTGCCGAGTGCGCGTTTCACCAGTGGGGGCCCGCCTGCGAACATCGCCGAGTCGCGGGTCATGACGCTGAAGTGGCTCAGCACGGTACGTCCCGCGGTGCCTCCCGCCGACGTTCCGCTGACCATGGTCATCACCGGCACCTCGGCGAGCAGCTCGAAGCATCTCCGCCAACTCAGGGACGACACCAGGTACGAGTGCCCCTTGTCGGCCTGCGCGGCGATGTCGCCGCCGATGCCCTCCATGAACAACACCAGCGGAATTCGGAGTTCGTGTGCGAGGTCCTCGACGAAACCGCCCATTCCGCCCTTCATGCGGTCGAGGTACGTCTGGGGAGCGCCGGCTCGAACCGTGAAGTCCTCACCACCCAGCGACACCGTACGGCCGCCGAATTGTGCCAGCCCACAGACATAACTGGACGGGATCTTCCCCACCACTTCGCCGGTCGCCGAGTGCTCCTCGAATGCCGTGTACTCGCCGACTTCGTAGAACTCGGTGGCAGCATGCTCGATCCGCTCCCGGATCGTGAGGCGGCCCTGCTCGTGTTGCCGATCGATTCGGCGCTTGCCGCCCAGCTCGCGCGACATCTCGCGGCGACGCTTCAGCTCGGCCAGCGCTCCCTCCCAGTTGAATCCGCTCATTGGGTCACTTCCCGCCTGTTGTGGCTGAACTCTCGCCCAGCCTGTCGAATATTCCGACGCCGCTGACAGCCGTGGAGAGGCGATGCTTTTGGATCACGCCGGTCCCCGGGCTGCGCACGAATACGGTTGCGTCGACCTGTTCGACGAATCGCGGTACCGCGTATCGCGGCAGGCGCTGTTCGCAGTGGTCGAAGAAGCCCGACACATCGAATGCCGCGCCGTCCTCACAAGCGACGAGCGCCTTGATCTCGTCCTCTCCACCCAACTGGTCCACCACACCGATCGCGGCGACATCGGCGATACCGGGTGCCTGCCGAAGGACAGCTTCCAGTTCGTAGGCCGAGATGTTCTCGCCGCGCCTGCGGAGCGAGTCGGTCATCCTGCCCTTGAAGAACAGGTAGCCGTCCTCGTCGAGGAATCCCAGGTCACCGGTGTGGTGCCACAGGTCCCGCCATGCCTTCACCGTCGCGTCCGGCCGTCGCCAATAGCCCGACAGCGTCATATTGGGGAACAGTGGGCGGTGACAGATCTCCCCTGTCTCACCGGGAGGCAATCGGCGGCCGTCCGGTGCGAGAATCGTCACCTCGAACGCATCGCAGGCGACGCCTGCACTGCCGCGCCGGTGAACGTCGAGGGTCTCGTGCGTGACGCCGTCGGCCTCGGTCTGGCCGTACATGCTGAGCACGGGGATGCCCAGACGGTCTTCGTAGAACTCGTACACCTCCGGCGGTATCGGCGCTCCGAAGACCCGCGTCAACGGGATCTCCTCGAGCGGCGGGGGCTCGACCGTCGCCACCGCCGCCAGCATCGCGCCGACCGCGATCGTCCAATTGCACCCGTACGACCGGACGTCGGGCCAGAACTTGCGGACGCTGAACCTGGGTGGGATGAACAGCGCTGCTTCGGATTCCACGACGGCAGGGAACACGATATGCGCGTCGACGTGGAAGAAGGGCAACGCGAAGTACCCGATGTCGCCGGCGTTCAATCCGGTCATCCGGCGGATGCTCTGCGCGTGGTTGGCGAAATAGCCCAGCGGCAGCATCACTCCCTTCGACGGACCCGTCGTGCCCGACGTGTACAGAATGGTGGCCAGCAGGTCACCCGGCAGGCTCGCCTCGACACGATCGAGCTCCGCGCGATCGACACTGTCAGCCGGTGTGAGCGGATCGGTGGCTTCATGAATCGGTACACCGGTCGAGTGCGCGGCGACCTCGTCCCGAAACTCCTCGTCGGTGAGGATGAGTATCGGATCACTGTCGGTCAAGACGTGGTGGAGCATCGAGCCCTTCAGCTCGAAGTTCACCGATACTTCGACCGCTCCGATCCAGTGCAACCCGTATTGCCAGGTCAAGCGGTGCACAGAGTTGCGGCCGACAATCGCGACTCGATCACCTGCGCGCACCCCGAACCGGGTGAGCAGATCCGTTGCACACTGCCGCGCCCGCGCTGCGAACTCCGCCACGGTGACCGTGCCGTCCGCCGTGATGAGTAGTGCGGCGGACGGCGAGACTGCCTCGGACCGCGTGAGCACTTCGACGGGGCTGCGACGGAGGTAGTCGACCGCCGGGCCCAGGTGGCCGGCCGCATGAGCCGGGTGATGACCGGTGCCCATCAACGGACACTTCCAGGAGTCGGGACATACGTTGCGCCGCGCGCGATGACCGGGGCCAGCAACTCGTCGGTGACAAGCTGATCCGGGTCCGCATTCGCCACCGGAACTCGATCCTGTCCCGGGTACCCGATTGCGGTTCTGACGTCTCTCGACATGTAGTACGTACACAGGAGCAGCATGAACGCGCCCTCGACGACGTCCTGCGGCCATGTCGCCACGGTCTCGGCCGTCACCTCCGGCGCCTGAGACGCCAGCACTGCGATCTCCCGGAATGCCGACGCCAGTTCATCGTTCGCGGCCAGACCGCGACCGAGCAGCGGAAGGTAGTCGGGGAGTTCGGTCATCCGCGGCGATCGGGCGGTACCGGGAAACCACAAGTCGGCGAGCCGATCGGCGCCTGTGCGTTCCCGATCGGTGAATGGTGATGTCGTCAGTGATGTCGTCATAGCGGAATCCTTTGCTCGGCTGCGTTCTCGACCAGATGCTCGGCTCCGCGCAGCGCGAAGGCGGCGATCGTCGAAGTCGGGTTCACCGCCGATGACGTCGCGAACACGCTGCCGTCGAAGATGTACAGATTGGGGACGTCATGGGACTGCCCGTACCCGTTCACCACCGATGTCGCCGGGTCGTCGCCGCACCGCGCGGTGCCGAGCAGATGCCAGCCCACCTCCGGCATGTAATCGACGCGGTGGGTGAGGACCGCACCCGATTCGAGGTGGACCTCGGTCAGCCGGTCGATATGCCAGTCCAGCGCACGAGCGCTCTCCTCGGACATCTTGTAGCGAAGCTTCGGCGCGGGTATGCCGTCGCTGTCGACGAGGTCCGGGTCGAGTGTCACGGTGTTGTCGAATTCGGGAAGGTCCTCGATCTGTGCCACCCACTCGAACGCCCGGCCGGTGAACCGTTCGGCGAACTCCTGACCTGTCATACCGCTGCGTTCCGACAACGGCAGGCTGTAGATGCGCTGGATCAGCTCGGCCGGCCCCGGGATACCCGCGATCGTCCACTTGGAGCCACGCCGGAACCCGCGGGTGATGTCGGTCTCGGCGAACTGCATCGACCAGATCGGCTGACCGATCGGCCCCAGCCAACTCTGCAGGTCGTCCTCGTAGCAACCGAGCACCGTCGCGGTCGGATGCATCATCAGGTTGTGCCCGACGTAGCCCGAAGAATTCGCCAGCCCATCGGGGAAGCGCGACGACGTGGAGAGCTGCAGCAGTCGGGGTGTCCCGACACCGTTCGCGCAGACCACGACCAGTGGCGCCGACGTGTGGTGCTCTGCACCGTCACGATCGATCCACGTCGCGCCCGTGGCCAGGCCCTGCGGTGACACCGTGATCTCACGGACCCGCGCCCCAGTGGTCAATTGCACCCCGGCCGCAAGCGCGGCGGGCCACATCGAGACGTCGAACGACGACTTGGCGCCCTCGGGGCACCCGGCCACACACGTCGCCCACCGCGAACACGCCGGGCGGCTGCCGTCGGCCTGCGACAAGATCGCGTGGGTACCGGGCCACCACTGATATCCGAGCTTGTTCATGCCCCGGGCCGCGATCTGGCCGATTCGGCCGATCGGCAGTGCGGGTTGTGGCGGCGCCGCGCCCGGTGGATACGCCGTATTGCCCCCGAGACCCGACACGCCGAGCATCTCGTCGATCATCTCGTAGTACGGCTGCAAATCCTCGTAGGTGAGAGGCCAGTCCCCGGCCACACCATCCAGGGACTTCACGCGGAAGTCCGAGGGGATCATTCGCGGCCATTCGGCACCGAACATGACCGTACTGCCGCCGACTCCGTTGAACATGAAGGTATGGATGTCGGAATCGCTGTCGTTGACCGGATAGTCGCTGGGCCCACGCCGGACGTTCGGATTCGGGTTCCAGGGGCCGGCCTGGATGAGCTCACGCTCGAGCTTGGTGCTGGGATAGTCGGCCACATCGGGCCAGTCGCCCTGTTCCAACACTCGGACGCGATAGCCACTTTCTGCCATAACGCGCGCGGCGACTACTCCCGAGGGACCGGCACCGATGACCAGCGCGTCCAGATCGTCGGGTGCCTGATGACGAGCCGAGGCAGAGTTACTCATGTCAATGTCTTCTCCGTGTAGACGGTGGATTGGGCTGGATGCGCCGGGGCCTTCGCGTCGGATGTGCAGACGGGCTACTCGACCCGTTCGACCGCCGTCGGGCCGGCGACGTCGACGACGTAGGCCTCTGCGCCGCCCCAGTACGTATCGGAGTAGGCGGTCAGGTACTTGTCCGGATCGAAAGCCGTTTCCGGAGAATGAACTCCGACGGGAACATCCGACAGCACGAGCACACCCACAACTGCCGGACGTGCAGTCTCCAGGCTCATCGAACCGTCGACCGAGCCACCGGGCAGAACCACGATGCCGGTCTGGGCTCCGTCCTTCTCGCCCGTCGCTGCGACGCCGACGAACGCCTTGATCGGATCCCCGACGCGTTCGGTCACGAGCTTCTCCGGATGCGCGCGCAGATCGGCCGCGATCGCCCCGAGCGCCTCGGTCTCACTCAGCTCACCGGCACCGACCCGATCGAGGTACGGAAGCAACAAGCGGTCGGCACCTTCCTCGATGGTTCCGATGTTGATGCAATCCCGCGAGGCGACGGTGTGCGGGAGCGTCACCGGCTCGGGGTGACCGATGACCCGGTACAGCCCGGTTTCGCCGTCCGAAGTGGTGACCCGGTATGCCGCGCGCCATGCCGGTTCGTAAGCGGCAGCCCCATTGCGCCACACCGGGATCTCCGCCGCCGCCTGGGCGATCAAATGGGTGAACGCCGCGCGGCCACCCTCGAACGCAGAGGCCATGGAGTTGGCGAACTCAGTGGCCTCGTCGAGGTCCTTACCGTCGCCGGGCCGGCCCCAGAAGGTGGTGAGCAGATCGACCGAGTCCAACTGGCGCGCCGCCACGACGGCGAGCAGATTGCTCATACCAGGGCTGATACCCAACCCGACCACCGCCCGCACACCGGCATTGCGCGCCGCTTCGTCCCGCTTCAGAAGTTCGATCGTCGGCGCCGGGTCGTCACAGACGTCGATGTAGTCGACGCCGCACTCGATCGCGGCATCGAGCACGACGGTTCCCCAGCGATCGAACGGACCGGAAGTATTCACCACTACCTGTGCGCCACGTACCGCTCGGCGCAGGGATTCGCCGTCGGCGAGGTCCAGTTCGACGAACTCGAACGAGCCGTCCCGAGGCTTGTTCCGGTCCGCGATGACGATATTCGCGTCGCTCACCTTGGCGAGTTCGCTGACGACCCGAGCACCCACTCGGCCCGCGCCTCCGATGACTACAACGTTCATTCCCACTCCTTGACTTGTATTTGGTGGTGTCGAAATCTATGTGCCGCAACCCATCGCCATGCGGACTGCCAGCTCGCCGTTCCTGGGAGACTGTCGTCGTCATGACCGTGGTCGGAAATCGAGATTCGCCGCGCGGTCCGTCGTCGACTGCCGTCAAAAGGCAAAGTTCGCAGATTTCCGTCGAAGGGAGGAGCGAACTTCCTGAATAATCGATATTCAGGAAACTAGCGCCGCAGTGCCCTTGATTTCAAGACCTACGGAGCCAAATACGCCGATTCGCACAAAGATTGGTGCACTCTGCCCCACACGCCCGAGCCGGCCGCATCATTTTGTCGCCCTCGGAAATCAGGTCGAGGCGCGCAATTTCAGCAACTGCAACGCCGCGGCCACGCTCACCGAGTTCTGATTGAGCGGTTGAGGCAACAGCTCATCGACTCGCGCGAGCCGCCGGTCGATCGTATTGCGGTGGGTAAACAGCTTCTGGGCGGTACTCGACCGGTTGAACCTCTCGTCGATGTAGGTCGAGACCGTGTCCATCAGGAGAGGGTCGGTATCGACGAGGTCCCCCAAGGTGTCCTTGACGAATTGGTCTGCCTGAGCGACATCTGCTGTGAGCAGGTCGACGAGTTGGACATCCTCGTACCGGACCACGGACAGCCTCGACTGCAGACGGGTCAATAGCCGTTGCGCTGCAGCGGCTTCCATATGACTACGACGGAACCCCGCGACGTCGTCTCCGGGACGGCCGAATGCGACTCGCACCGTGCCGGCGAGCCGACTCAGCTCGGACATCACGTCCGACGGCGCCGGAACGTCTCGCACCGGCATCCACAGCCACAACGCTGCAGTACTGGCGACGACGGTCAGCCTGGTCGTGACCCCGCAGGCCCGCATGGTCTGCTCGGCGGCTTGCTCCAGGTCCGCGGCCACATCCGAATCGGTCCACACGATCGCCGCCACATGGCGCCCCGTCAGCGCATAGCCGAGTTGGGCTTCGGCGCGTGGCCGCACTATTCGAGACCCCTGCAGCAGTAACTCCACTGTTGCATAACGTTGCAGATGCGCACCGCCGGCGAGTTCGTTACGCACTTCGTCGACGTGCGCGGCGACGGCCTCGATCCAGTCATCCGCGAACGTCGTCAACGAATTGGCCGAGACCTCGATCAATTCGGGCAACTCCTGCAGATCCGACGTTTCAGAAAAGCACGCGTTCAACCACCAACGCCAGGTCGTGCGTTGCGTCGCCCGCCATGACGGCAACTCGTCCAGAACGAGGCCGCGCAAGACTACGTCCCGCGCGTAGATCAAGGTCTCGGGACTTGCGTTGTTGGGGACGCGCCGGCCCGGGCTCTGGATGTTCGACCGTAGCCACCGTTTGAGATTGGCAGCGACGAGTCGGCGGTCCGTCTCTGCGAGAACCGGGTCCGCCGCGAACTCCCGATACTGCGGGTCCTGCAAGGATGCGGCGGCGAGCTCGTCCAGCATGCCGTCGCTCAGCGGCAACAGCTTCTCCGCGATGTTCCTGATCAGCTCGCGGACCCGATCGGATGGCGCAGGCCACAGTTCGTTTTCCACGGGGTCAGCGAGAATTCAGTGGATCTGCCGATGCCGGCCCCGGCAGATGGCGAAGATTCCGACTATGACGACGACGGCGGCGATCGCAACCCACACGGCGACATCGCCCGGCGCCGGCGGCGGGTTGATGATTCCGTTGACAAACGACCACACCATGGCCGCGCCACCGAGGATGGTGGTCAACCACAGCCCCGGGCGAATCTCTTTCTCCCGAACCGTGATGACAATTGCCGCTACGCAGATCAGCACGTACGGAATGACCCACAGGAACACGAGGAGATTGGCATTGAGCAGGTAAGCCGCGCTGACACTGCCCGCCAGGAACGACAGGCCGACATCGCAGAGGAAGCTGATGCCGACGACTGTGACGATTGCGATGTACGGCGTGTGGTGACGCGAGTGGATGCGTGTGAGCACGGGAGGCAGGATCCCGTCCTCCGCGAGCGTCATGAGGTACCGGGAGCCGTAGTTGACGAACCCGATGAGTGCAGCGAACGATGCCAGTGCGAGAACGAGATCCGTGGCCGAGCCGATCCAGGGGCTGAGTCCGGCCTGTGCGGCGAGCGCGGCGGGCGCAGAGACTCCGGCAGCCAATTGCTCACTGGCGGATGCCAACCCCGGCGCCTGCAGGATCGTAGCGATGGGGAGGATGCCGCCCAGTATCACGGGAACCGACATGATGGCGACGGGAATATTCCTGCGCGGATTGCGAGTTTCCGTCGCCAACGCGGCGCAACTCTCGAAGGCGATGAGGAACGCCGCACCCACCGCGATTCCTTGCAGGGTGTGACCGAAGCTGAAGCCGGAGTAGCTGAACTGCTCGGACCAATGCAGGCCGGTGTGCCGGGCGCTGGCGGCGGTGATCACGAGGACCAGCGGCAGCGCCAGAACGGCCAGTACCACCGCGATGGTCACCGAAGTATCGAGACCGCGGAAGGCGATAGCTCCGGCCATGCTGAGGACCAGGCCGAACACCACGATCTGCGGACCGAGATCCAGTGCCCAGTGGATGCCTCGGGCGCTGAGAAAGCTCCCGATGAAGATGCCGCAGATCGAGGCGAACGCGGCCAGACCGACGATGAACCCGGCCAGCATCGCAGCGCCGGCAAGCCATTTGGCCCAGGTCCCGAAGACCTCGCCGACGTAGGAGTAGATCAGTCCTTTGGCAACGTATCTGCGGGCGAACACGATGATTGCGCGGCCGATGAAGATGACCGCAATCGTCGCCAGCAGCGACGATTGCCAACCGGTGATTCCCGCCGAACTGTACGTCACATAGGGGGCCAGAGCGATCGCGACAGCCGGGAAGAACGACGCGAGGGACAGGGCAACCAGAGCTTTCAGGCTCAGATGTCCGGATTCGAGGTGAGGCGACGAATCTGTGGTTTCGGCGTCGCGCCGAGTTGTCGAGGCGTCAGTCATCGGAATCCTTCTTCGTCGGTCCACTCGTAAACTGTTTAACGCCTTCGGGTTCCCCCATCGCATGCATGACGTGCTTGGTCCGGCAGTAGTCGTCCAGCGCGTAAATGGAGTTGTCGCGACCGTAGCCCGACCGACCGAAACCCACCCAGGGCATCTCGGTTGCGCCGACCAGATGCGAGTTCACCCACACGGTGCCGAAGTCGAGTGCTTCCGTGACGCGGAGGGCGCGGCCCTGGTCCTTGGTCCACACCGAGGAGGCCAGACCGTATTCGACGTCGTTGGCCTTGCTGATCGCCTCGGACTCACTGGTGAAGGTTTCCACCGAGATGACCGGTCCGAAGACCTCCTCACGAGCCATCTCTGTTCCCGGCGCGACATTCGTGACGACTGTTGCGGGGTAGAAGAATCCGGGCCCGTCCGGAACTACGCCGCCGGTGGCGACGACGGCGCCGTCCAGGCGCGCCTGTTCGACCATCGAGGCAACGCGGTCACGGCTGGAAGCGCTGATCAGCGGGCCGAGTTGCACGGCATCGGGGCCGCCGGGGTCGCCCATCGTCAACGCGTCCGCCCCGCTCACCAATCGCTGTGTCAGGGCTTCGCTGACACTGCTGTGACAGATGACGCGAGTCGCCGCTCCGCAGTCCTGACCGGCGTTCGTGTAGCCCGCAGCAACGATGGTCTCCGCGGCCGCGTCGAGATCCGCATCGGGGAAGACGACGATCGGTGCCTTGCCGCCCAGTTCCAGGTGCACCCGTTTGATGGTGGCGGCAGCACTCTGCGCGACGAGCTGACCCGATCGGGTGCTGCCGGTGAGCGCCACCATGTCGATATCCGGATGGCGACTGAGGGCGTCCCCGATGTCGCTCCCCCGGCCCAGGACGACGTTCAGCACACCCGGCGGCAGAATCTCCGACGCCAAGTCCACGAGTGCCAGAATGGAAAACGGTGTCAACTGCGACGGCTTGAGGACGAGCGTGTTGCCGCCGGCGAGAATGGGCGCAAACTTCCAGGCCGCCATCATCAGTGGAAAGTTCCACGGAACGATCGCGCCCACCACGCCCACCGGCTCACGGCGCACATACGACATCGTTCCGGGCGCGTACTGGGCAGTGGCCGGCGCTTGAGCAGTACGCGCGGCTCCGGCCATGAAGCGCAAGCAATCGGAGACGACCGGGATCTCTTCGACGGCGGCATCGATCGGCTTACCGACATTGATGGATTCCATCGACGCGAGTAGGTCACGGTTCGCGTCGACCACGTCGGCGAGTGCGAACAACACCTCCGCGCGATCGCCGGGCGTACGCCGGCTCCAATCCCCGAACGCAGCGCGGGCGGACTTGACCGCGGCGTCGACATCGGCTGTCGTTCCATTGGGAATGGTGCCCAGCGACGTCCCGGTCGCGGGGTTAAGAACGGTGATTTCGGCGGCGCTCTCGGATGAGACAAAGGCCCCGTTGATGAAGTGGGCTCTGGGAAGACCCGCGAGACGGCGTTGTGCATCGGCGAATACGTCGGTAGTGATCATGATGTCCCTCGAACAATTCTGTTGGTGACGGTGATGTGCAGCGCGAACAGGCGCGCTATCCGGCTAACGCGATACCGACTCTGAGATCGCAGCGATGACGCGCTCGACTGCGGCGCGGCTCGCGGGACTGACACGGGTCAAGGAAATGAACCCGTGCACCAATCCGCCTTCCCGCAACAGCTGCGTCGGAACCCCGCTCTCCCGCAGTCGTTCCGCATACGCGATGCCTTCGTCGCGCAGAGCGTCGAAACCCGCGACGACGACCACCGCCGGCGGCAGGCCGGACAGATGTTCGGCCCGGACCGGGGAGATCCGTGGATCAGCCCTGTCAGCTCCGGCCGGCAGGTACTGATCGGTGAACCACGCGATCTGTTTCGCCGTCAGAGCGGGGTTCGTGGCGAATTCCGCGCGCGACGCATGGTCGCCGACCAGATCGGTGACCGGATAGATCAGCACCTGTAGCTGCGGCTGGATGTCCTGTCCTCGAATCTGCTGAGCGAGCACCGCAGTGAGATTGGCCCCCGCGCTGTCACCGGCAATGATGATCTTCCTCGGGTTGTGACCCCATTCCGCTGCGTGTTCGACCGCGAACTTCCAGGCGGTCAACGCGTCGTCGGTGGCAGCCGGGAACGGATGCTCGGGCGCCCGCCGGTACTCGATCGACAGCACGTCGACGTCGGCACCCGAAGCGAGCAGCCTTGCGGGCGAGTCGTAGCTGGCCCTGCTGCCGAGTACGAATCCGCCGCCGTGGAAGAAGACGAGCAGTCCCCGGGAGGTCGCACGCGCGCGGTAGCGGGTTGCCCGGAGTCCACTCGGCAAACTGAGTTCTTCCGCAATCGCGAACGGAGGGAAGTCCTCGGCGAAGATGCGGGCCTGCGCTTCCTCGAGGATGCGCGCGTTCACCGCTGTGCCGTCGCTGTAGTCGTCGGCCATCTCCGTGATTCGCATCAGTGCCGCGATCTCGGGAGCCATCCGGTCGCCCTCGTTGTTGACCGGCACCTTCGCGAGTCGGCCGAGTAGGCCTTCCGGCATCCGGCCGAGAGCCGTGAAGGCGAAGCGCTGTGCGCGCTCGGCGAACGACAGCACGGGCGCGGATACCGGAGCGCCGGAACCGATTGCCGACGTCGTCATCTACTGATCACCTTTCCCGTCACCGCGGACAGAAGCTCCACCGGGGTCTGCCGAGGTCCGGCCGATTGTTCCGGCTGCGGAGTGACCTCATGCCCTCCGGAAGTCCCGAACCGTAGGTTGCCGTCGATCAGGGGTCCCTTGTAGAGCTTCTGGTCGTTCCGGTAGATGGTCTTCAACTGCCACGGCGCCTCGGTCCCCTGCCGGGGAAATTGATCTTCGCCGCGCTGCATGTAGCCGGCCGAGAGATCGAACATCGATTGCGTGGTCATCGAATCATCGGCGACCGGCACCACCGAGTCGTATCCGCGCTCGTCCATGTACTCGAGCAGCGAGGAGAAGTACTTCATCAACAGCCCGATCTTGAGCGTCCACGACGACTTGGTGTAACCCATCGCGAAGGCCCAGTTGGGAACCCCGGACAACAGGCTGCTGCGGTAGGTGACCGTCTTCGACGGATCAACGGGCTTTCCATCGACGGTTTGCTTGATGCCACCGATGAACCGCATGTTGAGGCCCGTGGCGGTAACGATGACATCGGCGTCGAGTTCGCGCCCCGATTCGAGCAGTATCCCGTTCCTCGTGAAACGCTCGATCCGATCGGTGACGACCGATGCGTCGCCGTCGCGGATGGATTTGAAGAAGTCACCGTCGGGTGCCAGACACAGACGCTGGTCCCAGGGCTCGTACGGCGGATTGAAATGTGTGTCCACGTCGTAGCCGGCGGGGAGTTCTTTGCTGGTGAGATAACGGACGAGTTTGCGTCCCTGCTTGGGGAAATGTGACAGGAAATTCACGACTGCCCAGTCGATCCACACATTCTTGAATCGCGTCAGGGCATATCCCCGCTTTTCTCCGAACATCTTGGTGAGTCGCAAATTCAATGTATCGACGCGCGGAAGAGTCAAGATGTAACTCGGGGTGCGCTGAAGCATAGTCACATGAGCCGCCGCCTGCGGCCCGGTCGCCATGGCGGGGATGAGCGTGATAGCCGTAGCGCCGCTACCGATTACGACTACTTTCTTACCGGAGTGGTCGTAGTTCTCGGGCCAATGCTGCGGGTGAATGATATCGCCCTCGAAATCTTCGCTTCCGGCGAACGTGGGCGCGTAGCCCTGATCGTAACGGTAATATCCGGTCGCGCTGAACACCCAGCCGGCCTTGATCCGGACGTCTTCGGTCGAGCCGTCCTCGAGGGTCTTTCGAACGCTCAGTGTCCATTCCGCGTCCGCGCTGGACCAGTCGGCAGAAGTCGCCTCGTGCCGGAAGCGGATCAGGCTGCCGATACCGCGTTCCTCGACGGTCTCACGCATGTAGTCCCGAATCATGTGCCCCTCGGAGATCGCCGTCTCGTGGAGCCAGGGCTTGAACTCGTACGCGAACGTATGCAAGTCCGAGTCGGAACGAATGCCCGGATACCTGAACAGGTCCCAGGTTCCGCCGACACTCCCGCGAGCCTCCAGGATGATGACCTTCTTCCCCGGGAATGCCTCCGTGATGTAGCAGGCCGCTCCGACTCCCGAGATGCCGGCGCCAATAATGACGATGTCGCCGTGCTCGGTTGCAGTGGAAACTTTCATAGTCGTTCCGCCTTCCCATGGAACAAAGTGATTGCGGACAACCGTGCAGGTTCAGGTGTGCGCCACACCACACCGTGATGCATCACAATGCAGCGACGTGCGGTGCATGTTGCACACCCGCGCCCTTTTGGTTCGACAGCGATCCGCGATCTGGGCCCATTTCTTCACGGCAGGCCGGGCCGCGGTGCACATTGCACCGTCAATGCACGGATCGTGTGGAGATTTGGTGTAGATCACTGCGGCTACAGGGAGGATGGTGAGACGTGCGCCACATCGAGGGCGACACGATGACGACCCGTGAGCTTCCACCCCGGTCGCACGCCCCCGGTCGCGGCCCCACCCTTCGCAGCCAGTTCTATCAGCAGAGGATCACCAATGACTGACACCGTCTCCGGAACCGCCCTGCGCCGGATTCCCGCCACCGCTCCGATCGAGGACATTCTCGCCGTCTTCCACGAAGACGGCGGGGTCATCATCGGCGGGCTACTCACCGACGAACAGATCGACCGCTTCAATGCCGACATCGAGCCGGACCTGACGGCCATCGAGCCGGGCGGCAAGAGTGACAACAAGTTCATTGCCGAGTTCCATGGCAGGAACACCAAGCGATTGGGCAACCTGGTCACGCGAAGCAAGACTTTCCGTGAAGAAATTATCGACCACGACCTGGTCCATGCCCTCGCCGACGCGGTGTACCTGGAGGAGTCGGGGTCCTACTGGATGACCACCGCTCAAGTGATCGAGATCGGACCGGGAAACCGGCCCCAAACCCTGCACCGCGACCTGGAGAACTGGAACCCCTTCGTCGGAATGGGGCCTGCCGGTCCCGAGGTCATGATCAACTTCCTCATCGCTCTCACGGATTTCACCGAGGAGAACGGCGCGACCCGGGTGATCCCCAAGAGCAACGTATGGGAGGACTTCGAGAACCGCGGAACTCCCGAGGACACTGTCCCCGCAATCATGAACAGGGGAGACGCCATCTTCTTCAGTGGAAAGACCGTGCACGGCGGCGGCGCGAACGTGACCGACAGCGACTATCGACGGGCGGTCAGTTTCGCGTTGAACCCCGGATATCTGGTCGGCGAGGAAGCCTATCCGTTCCTGGTCGACCGAGAACTCGTCCGCACCTTGTCCGAGCGTGTGCAGCGCCTCGTCGGCTTCCGCTCGCAGTATCCGACGGGCTCACCCGGCCTGTGGATGGTCGACGCCGGCGAGCTGGCCGACTACCTCGAACTCTGACGGTTCGTCGCCGCCGGCTCGCGGCACAGATCTCATTGCGCCTGGAGCCCGCGGTCGACTGTTGAATCTTGTTACCTCACTAGCTATCGCGGAGTCGATCGTCCTTGTCGACTGCGATCTCGGCAATCGGACTGGGAAATATGGGTACCACCCTCGCCCGGCTGTTCCTCACCGCTGGATACGAGACCGTGGTGTGGAATCGCACGGCGGCAAAGGCCACCCCACTGATTCAGCTGGGCGCCGTCGCCGCCTCCGAGGGGTAACCGCCGCTGTGCGCGACACGGCCCTCTCGGTGTTCTGCATCGCGCACTACGGGCAAGTGACCGAACTACTCGATGACATGCCGCCCGACACGATTGCCGGCAAAACTCTCGTGAATCTCACCTGGGGCACCGCCGACGAAGCACGAGCGATGGAGAAGTGGGTAGCCGCCCGTGCGCGCTATCAGGGCGCCGACCCCGGGCTGTCGAATATTCTTGCGTGCGCGGGTGCGATCAAGCGTCCAGCAGAGTCTTCCACGAGGCCGGGCACATCATCCACGAGGATGTCCGAAAGATCGGTCAACCGGGCAACCTCATCGCCGCATTCTGCGACATGGTCGAGCCGGTGGTGGCCTCCGGCGACGGCGACTCGGCAGTCTCTGCGATCTACCCCCACCTTCAGAAACCCTCGAACACCGAGAAACCCTCTACCCCAACATTACCGAGCTGACAGAAACATGAAACGAACACACACCGACGACATCGCGATACTGGACCTCGCGCTCCGGTGGGCCCCCTACGGCGGCGTCCCCAGTAGCGAGATATGGGTCGCGTTCGGGGTGAGCCCCGAACGGTTCTACTCCACCCTGGCGCACATACTCGGCACCCTGGCTGCGCGCGGGCTATCCCCCGAGCAGCGCCAATCCCTCGAACACCTGGTCCTGCGCCACTTTCGATCACCCGCAGTTGGCCGACGCCTCGCGCAGAGAACAATGCGCTGACGTCTACCGGTGTCGTTCACTTCCTTGTACTTCGGGGATCTACCGCACCGGGATGCGACTCCTGCCATCTATCGAAGCCCCTCTGTGTGGCGAAAGTGAAGCGATCACCTGACATATATCCCGAATATCGGCTTTTCGTGAAAGCTGGCTGCGCGACGACGACACGCTGGTGATCACCCGTTTTGGGCGATGCGAGCGGGACCGCGAGTGCCGAGGCTGGAACCGGACAACCTCACCTCTGGCGTCCACGGGTCCACCGTCAACCAACCCATTGGAGGAAATCATGGCCCTCGATACATTCGCCCTGCTGGCGGCGGTCTATGACTCGCAAGACGCCGCGATCGCCGACTACGACGCCGTGCACGATCTCTACGTCGAGGCGAACCTGATCGATACCTACGATGCGGCCGTCATCACCCGGACTGAAGCCGGCAAGGTCAAGATCGTCAAGAAGCATGAGCAGCCGACCCGGCAGGGAGCCTGGGGTGGTCTCGGCATCGGCTTGGTTGGAGGTGCGCTGGTTGCCCTGTTCCCGGCCGTCGGGCTCGGCGCCGGGTTGTTGCTGGGCGGCGCAGGCGGCGCCGGTCTCGGGGCACTCGGCGGGCACGTCGCGGCCGGGATGAGCCGCTCCGACCTCAAGGAGGTGGGTGAGCTGCTCGACGACGGGGACAGCGGACTGATCGTCGTCGCGGCGACCGACCTCGAGGCGCGGGTCGAGAAGGCGCTCGAACGCGCATCCAAGGTGACAAAGAAACAGCTCGAGGCGGACACGGAGAAGGTCGGTAAGGAGATCGACGAGGCGTCCAAGTCCTGATATCCATCGCCTATCTTCGGCGAGTTGCGCCACGGCACGGTCGACAATTCGGCCCGCCGTGCTTCAGCCGGCTTGGGCTTCGCCGATCTTTTGGTCCAAGGCGGCCGTGTCGACGAAGTACACGTCCCGCAGGATTTTGAGCGAATCCGGGTCGAACGTCGAGAAGCCGGTCGCGATCCAGCGCACCTGCTTGCCGGGCGTCGACGCGTCGCCCGTGCCGACGAGAGTTCCCGTCGACTCGAACAGCACCCCGATGGTGTTCTCGTCGACGTGCGACGCGACCACCCGTGGTGCGAAGTCGGGGAACGTCGCCCACATCTCGTCCAAGAATGTGAGGAGTCCGTCCTTGCCGGTTTCGCTTCCCGTTGTACCGTCCACGAAGACGCAGTTGTCGTCGAAATGAGCCAACGCACGGCCGAGGTCGTGCTCGATCACCGCCGAGCACGCGCTCCTGATCCTGTCGGCGTATGCGTCTGCCCGCTGGTCGGTGGTTGTCATGGCAACTCCGGTTCCTGCCTCGGTCGAGCATGGGTGTCCATGACAGCCTCGCGGTCTGCCTCGGTGTGGTTCTTGCGAGGTCCCGCCGACGGGAGGTCCAGGCCGTGCAGGATCTCCATGTCCAGCTCGAGCGGCCCGCGTTCAGCGGGGGACAGCTCGCGCGGACCTCGCGCCTGCGGGTCCCAGGCCACGAGCGTGACGTTCGAGAAGTTGCACACGCGGGAATTCCTGTCCACGAGCAGCTCTTCCAGCCGCACGCTGGACCTGCCGAGCCCGGTAGGCCGGATCAGCACGCGAAGCGGTGACACTTCCTCGCGGATCTCCGTCGCATACTGCATCGTGTGTGATGCCACGACGTATGCCGGTTGCCGAGTTCCCCACCGCTGCGCGAGATATCGTATCCGGCCCTGTTCGAAGGCCTTCGGATAGATCGCCGCCGTCAGGTGACCCAGATAGTCGAAGTCGTAGGACCAGGGATGGATGTCGGTGGACCAGAATCCGACGACCTGATCGGGCGACAGGTGGCGGACGACTGGGCGATCGGGGGCGCGCTGACTCAACTGTTCTCTCCTTCGACGGGCCATGACGGCTCTTATTCGATCAATGATTCGATTCGGCGGGACATCAATCGAATTGCCGCAGCCGTAGCCAACCCGCAAACCCCGACACTGATCAGATAGGGAGCCAACGGCATCACGGTATAGAGGACTCCGAGCACACCCGAGATGGCCGCTCCCCCGCCGATGATGAGCACACCCAGCGCTGTCATCTGAGTACCGAACTTCTGTGGAGCAATTCGAGTGACGAGGGACAGTGTCACCGGATTGACGAACACCTCGGATGGACCGGCTAGGGCCATGCACACCAATACCAGTGCGGGGGACACCTCTTTACCCGGAGTGAGCTCACTGAAGAGCAGTAGGAGGTATGCGCCCGACACCAAAACCAATCCGATTGCGAATTTACTTGTCACACTTGGCTCACGCGGACCCTGGCGCGCCCACATTCGAGTAATGAACGGCGTGAAGATCACACCAACCAATGGGGTGACGGCGATCAGCCATGCGGCAGGCAGCTGCCAACCGAACAGATCAAGATCGACGCGTTCAGTCACAAATATCGTGACCGTCGTGAATACCTGTAACAGGATTCCGTAATACAGCACACCGACGACCCACAACGGTACATACCCGGCGACCCGCCGCTTCTCATCCGAGGCCACCGCGGGCGAACGCAGAATCGCGGAGAACAGCACTCCGGCGGCGAGTGCAATGCACGCTCCGACAACATGAGTCAGGTTCCCCGCGTTGACGGTTCCGATCGACCAGAGCAACGCAAGAAGAGCGGCGGCGAATAATCCGCCCGAAGCATATTTTGCGAGATTCGCCGGCCGAATTCGATTTCTCACGATTCGCGACGCGGGCGGAAGGTCCTTGTAACCGAGGACGTATTGGACGAGCCCCGCCGCCATTCCGATCGAGGCTATGAGGAACGCGAGGTGAAATCCCCAGACACTTTGCACCCATCCGGTGATGATCGGCCCCAGCACGCAGCCGGTGTTCACTGCCATCAGAAAATACGAGAACCCGGCATCGCGCATCGACCTGTCCGCAGGAAGGGTCGCACCGATTATCGCGGTGATATTCGTCTTGAGCGCACCAGTGCCGGCCACTATGAAGACGAGTCCTGTCACGAGGCCGTGAATTCCAGGAATCAGCGACAACGTCACGTGACCAGTCATGATAGCCACGGCACCGAAGAGCACCATCAGTCTCGGCGGAAAGACACGGTCACCCATCCACCCGCCGACCACCTGCATGAGGTAGATCAATCCGCTGTACCCACCGATGATGCTGACCGCGATCGCAGGGGATACGTCGAGACCGCCTTGGTCCAGCGAGTAGAGAAGGTAGAACCCGAGGACACCCTGGAGCCCATAGAAGCTGAATCGCTCCCATATTTCAGTGAGCGCCAACTGCCAGAATGGTTTCGGCAACGCCAACCGTGGCCGGGAGACAGCATCGTCACCCTTTACGTCGACAACCGTCTGCACATCCTCACGGCCGACCTCGCGCGGTGGCTGTACCATCAGTTCTCCCTTGGAGTGAGTGAGTGATCTGCAATTCGGCGGGGTACCGTGAGACGGAACCGGCGACAGTAGCGATGGCGGCCAAGTCAGTTGCAGATGACCCCACAGCGTTTCTCCTCGAATACGTTCGAACACCGGCGTGAGAAGTTGTCGACTCTGTCGCGCTCTCTACCCTGCGCTGCTGTGACGTCGTGATCTACATCAACTTCCACAGCATTCAACTCGAGGCCGGTGCACGTTGCACCGGCCTCGAGATTCCGACTATTCGAACGGCGTCGGGCTCACTCCCGCATGAGCATCAGGGCGGCTTCCCGCTCGAGGTCGAGGTACGGCTCGCCGCTGACGTCGATCGCGACCCGGTCGATCCTGCCGCCGGTGAAACGATGGGGTGATTCGCCGGGGTAGTCCTCGGTGATCGGCTCGCCCGGGTGCCGACCGACGTACAGTCCGGCACCGGCGATCGCGAACGCCCCCATCTGGGTTCTGATCCGGCCCTCGCCGACCTTCCGATCCCCATGGAAGAGGGACAGTATTCCCAGGGTGGCGGTGGGTTCCTGCCCGTCCTTGTCGAACGACGCGGACAGAATCAGGTCGGTGCCGGTGGGGATGTCCTCGGAGCCGACGATCATCTGTTCGTCGCTGCCCACGAAATTGTTGACGTAATGCAGCCGGTTGTCCTTCACATACAGTGCGTGCCCTCCGAAGCGGGACCCGATCGCGAAGAGCACGCCCTCGGCGCCCGGCTCGGGGATGTCGACGAGTGCGCCGATCACGAACGATCGGCCGCGGGTGTTGACCGCCTGCCATTCGGACACCGCGGCAACGTCCGGGTAGTACACGTATCGGTCGCGGGCCGCGGCCAGTTGGGGGCGCGGCGTGCCCATGATTTCGACGCCCGATCGATCGTCGAGCGGAAACGCCAGATTCGCGCCGGCCCGGGCGAACCAGATGTTCACCAATTCCCGCAACTTGTCCGGTTGTTCCGCGGCCAGGTTGTGCACCTCGGCGCGGTCGACATCGGTGTGGTAGAGCTCCCATTCGTCTTCGTTGAAGTGACCCCAGCCGGCGATGGTCGGATGGGTCGTGACGGCCTTCCAGCCTTCGTGCCAGATCGATCGCGAGCCGAGCATCGAGTAGAACTGGGTCCGGCGGGCCGAGGGCGCGGACTTGTCGTCGAACGTGTCCCGCATGCTGACACCGTCGAACGCGGCCTGGGTGTGGCCCTTGATCGTCTCGGGTGGTTCGACGCCGACCAGGTCGAGGAGCGTCGGCACGATATCGATCGCGTGATGGTACTGGTCACGGATCTCGTCACGCGCCTTCGTTCCGGCAGGCCACGAGATGATGCACGGATCTGCAGTGCCGCCGTTGAACTCGTAGCGCTTCCACATCTTGAACGGGGTGTTGAACGCCATCGCCCAACCGTTCGGGTAGTGGTTGTAGGTCTTGGGTCCGCCGAGGTCGCCGAGTTTCGAGAGGTTCTCCGCGAGGTCGTCCGGGATGCCGTTGGCGAACTTCATCTCGTTGACCGAGCCGTTCGGGCCGCCTTCACCACTCGCGCCGTTGTCGGAGACGACCACGATCACGGTGTTCTCCAATTGGTCGTTCTGCTCGAGATAGTCGAGCACCCGCCCGATGTGATGATCGGCGTGAGCCAGGAACCCCGCGTAGACCTCGGCCATCCGCGCAAACAGCCGCTTCTCGTCGTCGTTGAGCGTGTCCCATGGGCGGGTGTAGTCGAGTTCCGGGAACGGCTGCCCCTCGGGGCCCGACCGCGTCTCGGGGGTGCCGATCGGATTGATCGGCGGAAGCTCGGTGTCCGCGGCGACGATGCCCATCTCCTTCTGCCGGGCAAGGGTCTGCTCACGGACCGCGTCGTAGCCCATGTCGAACTTGCCCTCGAACTTCGCGATCCACTCCTCCGGGGCGTGATGCGGAGCATGACACGCTCCGGGCGCGTAGTAGAGGAAGAACGGCTTCTCCGGCGCGATCGCCTTGGCGTCCTTGATGAACTCGAGGGCCTTGTCGGTGATGTCGTCGGTGAGGTGGTAACCGTCCTCCGGCGAACGGGGCTGGTCGACGGGGTGGTTGTCGTAGACCAGATCCGGATACCACTGGTTGGTCTCCGCGCCGAGGAACCCGTACCAGCGCTCGAAGCCACGCCCGGTCGGCCAGTTTCGACGAGTGGCCGCCAGGTTCATCTCGTCCGTCGGGCACAGGTGCCATTTGCCCACCATGTACGTGTTCCAACCCCGCTCACCGAGGATCTCCGACAGCATCCCGTTCTCCGGCGGGATGGTGCCACTCGCATTGGGGAATCCGATCGACGCCTCCGTGATGCAGGCCATGCTGTTGCGCGTGTGGTTACGCCCGGTCAGCAAACAGGACCGTGTGGGCGAGCACAGCGCCGTGGTGTGCCACTGGGTGTACCGAACACCCTTCGCGGCGATCCGGTCGATGTTCGGCGTCTCGATCGGCCCGCCGTAACAACCCATGGCCGAGAATCCGACGTCGTCGAGCACGATGTACAGCACATTCGGCGCTCCGTCAGGCGCCCGTGGCGGCTCGAACGGGGTCCAATCCGGGACCGAATCCCGAACGTCGACGTTGACCACACCGCGAAATGGCTTGACCATGATGCGCCTCTCCTCGCCTGCACTCCTGGTGCCAGCCTCGACACTGGTGCGCCCGCACACCTCACCCGACACGGGTGAACCCGAACCACCTACTGTTTTCGGATGACGTCCGGGAATTGATAGGAGTCGTCGAGGATCGTCCGGTCGGGGACGTACGCGCGGATGATCAGGCAGAACTCGCCATCGGGTGCGGGTAGCCAATTCGCCCGTGCAGCAGGTTCACTCGGCTCCTCGTGCGACAGATGCAGGGTGAGTGTCCCGTCTCGGAACACGAGGTCGCCGGCGTCGAGGTTGACGGTACCGAGGTTGACACGACCACCGGGGGCGCCGGCGAGCATGAATGCGTCCTTGTCGTACATGGTCAACGACCAGAACCCGCCACGGCCCCGGTCGACCGGTGGCAGTGCGTTCTCGGCGAACGTCATCGTGTACTGCTCGCGGCCGTGGAGGAGGCCACCGGCGCTGTCGGTGCCCCGGATCAGGTAGACCGCCTCGTGGAAGTCGTTGACGTAGATGTAGATCACCGAGGCGAGGGCCCGGCCGAACCAGTCGGTACCCCATACACCGCCGTTGCGTTGGCGCTGCCACCCGTTGCCGACGTCCGTGCCGACCTGGACGTAGGTCGCCGATGCATGGAGGGCGACGTCGGCGCTGAGCGCGGCGCGGTCGAGGAGCGCGCGGTAGGGCTCGTCGGATCGATGCAACGCGACGAGGGTGCGGGCTTGATCGGCCATCGGGGTGTCGGATTCGCTCATCTGGGGATTGAAGTCGAGCATCGCGGCGAGATCGGTCCAGAACGATTCCGGCTTGACCCATTGCGGCCTGCTGGCGTCCGGATTCGCCGCGAGCACCTCCGCGGTGAGGCCCGGCGGAAAGATGGCGGTGGCGGCGTCGGCCTCGTACCCGAAGGATCGTTGCCCCGGCTGATCCTCGCCGAGCGGGTACATCCCGATCTGGTCGAGGACGACGCGGGCCTGCTGCTTGGATTCGTCCGAATGCGCGGCGAAGCTGCGCGGAATCACCCCGGCCACATTGGTCGGCATCCGCAGGACGCTGACGAACTCGGCGGGCACGTCTCCCTCCCAGGTGGGTCCGACGAGCAGAAACTTTCCGCCGGGTGTGCCCGCGGCCGAACCCAGTTGGTGCACGACGTTGGTGAGAACATCGACGATCTGGACGGTCCAGTAGTGCCCGGCGGGAACGTCGGTGGGTGTCTGGACGACCACGGCATCCCGGGTCAGATCGGCGAACCCGACGCCGTAGATCGTGTCGTTGTTCGGTGAGACCACCCACCGCTGCGCGGGACTCATGTAATCGGCCAGCGCTCCGGTGTGATTCTTCGGGGCGCCGGGCAGGATGCCGAGCTGCAGGCCGGCCTTGCCGTCCATGAGGGCCCACATGGACGTGCGGCCGAACGTGTCCACGGCCGGGTAACCCCAGTAATAGACGACGCGGGCGAGCGCCTCCACATAGCCTTCGCCCGCCAGCGTGGCAGGAACCCCCGCGGACCGGGCCAGCCCGGCGTGCGCGGGCGTGAACCCTCTGGCGACATCGTCGAACGAAGTACCCATCCGAACACCGTGCCCCGCAGCGCCCGGCCGGCCATCACCCATGCCGGGTGAAAGGTCATTTCATGAAGACGGTGCCCCCACCACCATCCTTGGTGGTGTCCCGCGACTGCCCTTGCCACTGCGTACACCAGTCCCCGAGGGGATTGCTCGGCGCGTCGAAATCCCAGTGCGGCGCGTCCTGGAACGGACCACAGGTCGGCTCCTTGGGCGGCGTGGAGGACGGCGCCGACCTTTCATTTCAGATCCTCAGCGAATACTCAGGAAGTGCGGGGTCATCACCGAGGCCACCCGTGGAGGCGTCCCGGGGCCGAACGACAGACCGAACATCAGGGGATAACGGTTGCGCCACTGCATCTTTTGTACACCGTGAAGGCTGCCAGGAGATTCACAGGTTCGTGCCAGCCGACCGCCAGGATGCGGGCCTGCACTGGGATTGTGCACTCCCCGACCAGCGGGTGCATTAGCCCACCGCTCCGGTGGGTTTGCCAGCGAGAGGATCGATGATGATCACGCACTCCACGACGACGGGAACACGGCGACATCTGTCGAGAATCGCCGCCACAGCGGCACTCGCGGCCATCCCCCTGGCCGCCGCAGACCGACAATCAGACCCCCGCCCCGACCACCAACCCCTTCGCCGGGTTGTTCGGGTCCAGCTGACACCGGGTAAATGGACCACGAAGGCGAGGTGAGGTTCGATGAGATCATCACCGTTGGGCGCGCTCGACACCCTGACCACCACCGCAGCCACCGGAGATCGGGACGCGGCCAGGCACCTGCTCGACGTCATCTGGCCGATCCTGGTCCGACGTTGCCGGGCCGAACTCGACAGCACCACCGCTGATTCCGTCGCAACAGACCCGACCTCCCGGCACCCCGGACCGCTCGCGGTCTTACCGGGCCCCGAACGCGCGGTCCTGATCCTGCGACTCGTGGTGGGACTGAGCGTCGACGACACCGCAGCCTCCCTCGGGCGCACATCCGCCGAGGTGCTGCTCGACCAGCATCGGGCCCTGCAGACATTGCGCGGGGATGGCCTCCCCCACGAACAAAGCCCACCGCCGCGGCGACGATGAGGAGTGCCGGATGCGGAACGAGGCCGAACGGCTTGCCTGCGCCGATACCACCACCGGGCGCATACTTACCCCGGTGGACGCCGCCATCTCGTCGCACCTTCGATCGTTTCCGCGGGCAGCCTGGACGTACATCCGGCGGGCGCCCGGCACCTACGTCTGGCTGGCGATACTGCTGGTGACGACGGTGGTGGCGAGGCACCTGTCTCCGGATGTGCTCCACGAGGTACTGGGTAACCGCTCGACCAACCTGCACCACCTCGCCGAGGACCCCGTTCGAGTCCTGATCGCGAGCGCCTTCTGGCTCGCCGGCGGCGGATGGATCACGTATCTCATCTTCTACAACATCTTCCACGTACCGGCGGAGCGGTGGCTGGGGACACTTCGGTGGTTGTGCGTGGTCGTGATCGCCCACGTCGGCGCCACCTACATCAGCGAAGGTGCACTGTATGCAGCGATCCGCCATGGCCGTGCCCCTGCCTCGGCGGTCGACACCCTCGACATCGGCGTCAGCTACGGACTGGCCGGCGTGGTCGCGATCCTCACCTACCGAATCGCGGCGCCCTGGCGCTACCTCTATCTCGCCGGCGTGCTCGCCTTCTTCGCGGTACCCCTCTTCGTGCACCTGACCTTCACCGCGATCGGCCACTTCGCCGCCGTCCTCATCGGCCTGTGCTGCTACCCGCTGACCCGCGCCCACACCGGCACCTGGTCGCCCGCCGACACGGTCCGACGACTGCGCCGAGCACCCGGCAACACGTAAGCGGGCGCCACCACGGACACCGCTGCCCGACACCGATCCGCGATCGGTGTCGGGCAGCGGGCCGAAACGTGAGCTAGTTGAGCTTCTGCGGCACACCGTAGGTCGTGACGGTATCGCCCCCGGCCGTCACAGCTGTCGCGTAGGGCCGGATGGTGACTGCCCCGAGCGCACCCGAAATGGAACCGTGGATGCCCTGTAATCGCACCGACGCCGCCGGACCGTCGAACGACTGGTTCTCCAGGAGCGGAACTGTGGTGATGCCACCCGGTGCCAGATCGATGTCCAGTTCCTGCGACGGAATGATGTCGCCCGCGAGGTCAGCATGGTTCGATGCGTTCAGGCTCAGCGAGGGTGTCGGGACGAGGCCGAGGTCGATTCCGTTACTCGCGCCGATCACGAATCCGAGGCCCGGCGAGTTGAGCACCACGGTGGCGCCGGACAGAGCGATCGGATAGCCGATCTGGTAACCGATGGTGAGTTTGGTGCCCTTGAACTCCGCGGCATTCGGCCCGGTGATATCGACCCCGGCGTAACCGTTGTGAAAGAACTCGACCGACGTGGGCACACCGTCCAACGGCGGAACGACCTGATACTGGGTGTCACCCTGCAGGACCTCGATGCGATTGCCTCTCGCATCGACGACGGAACTCGAATTGTCCACGCCCGCAGACGCAGTTCCATTGCCCAGCACCATCGCAAGCGCCGCAACACCTGCGACTGCGAGGGCACGGGTAAGACCGGTGTACTTCGAGCGAGATTTGCTGATGTTCGTCATACCGACCCCATTCGTTCGGAATTTCTACGAAATACATAGGAGCTGAGGGTAACCGGCATTTCGGTCTGCTGCTCGGGATACGTGGAAAACCGAAAACCGTTCCTCACCTGCGGGATTCCTCCGCCTGCGCGCACACCGACGGCTCCCGCCGGCCTCTGGGGTCGCGGCCGGCGGGAGCCGACGAACCGGAGCTCATCTCTCACCTGGGAATGAGAGCCCGGTGCACTGACGTATCGGTTGCATCGATCATCATCAGCATCCGAATGCTATTCCACCGCAATGCTGTCCGCGAACAGCCGGACGCCAGTTCTCAGCGGAGTCTCAGACACGCCCGCACTCCGGCGCCTCTCAGCGTTCCCACAGGATGCCGGGTGCATACTCGCGAGTTGACAGAACGACCCAACCGACAGAAAGGACCCGACATACGCAAATCGGAACCGCCCGACCACCAGCGCGATCAGTAGATACCTTCTGTCCAAACAGCTTCCGCAAAGCATCGCTCGTGATACAGCACTGCCTTCCCACGGGAGGTCAGGCCTCGCGGACATCACGGGGCTCGGTAGGGATACGGTGGTCACGTGTCCGATCACAGGTCTGTGCAATGAGGGTGCTGGTCGTCGAGGATGAACCCCGGCTGGCCCAGATGGTCCGTCGCGGCCTCGAGCTGGAAGGATTCGTGGTCGTCACCGCCGCCACCGGACCCGACGGGCTCTGGCACGCCACCGAGGAATCGTTCGATGTGATCGTGCTCGACATCATGCTGCCGGGGATCAGCGGGTATCAGTTCGTCCGAGAGATCCGGGCCAGGCAGAATTGGACGCCGATCCTGATACTGACCGCCAAGGACGGCGAGTACGACGAGGCCGACGCATTCGATCTCGGCGCCGACGACTATCTCACAAAGCCTTTCTCCTATGTCGTGCTGGTCGCGCGGCTGCGGGCGCTGGTCCGGCGGGGCGCCCCCACGCGGCCGGTGGTACTCACCGCCGGGAACCTGAGCCTCGATCCCGGCCGCCGCCGAGTCACCCGCGGGACCGAGGAGTTGCAGTTGACCCGGCGCGAGTTCGGACTGCTCGAATACCTGATGCGGAACCCGGACACCGCGCTCACCAAGAGCGAAATTCTGCAGAACGTGTGGGACGCGAATTACACGGGGGACGAAAACGTCGTCGAGGTGTATGTCGGGTATCTCCGTCGCAAGATCGACACCCCGTTCGGTACCCGCACGATCGACACGGTGCGCGGAGTCGGTTACCGACTCACGACCGGTTCTCCGGACAGCCCTCCTCCACCGGAAGCGTGACCACCACTCGCGTCCCACCGTGCTCGGCCGTGTCGATCCGCACCGAACCCCGATGCGCCGACACGATTTCCGCGACGATCGCCAGTCCGAGTCCGGAGCCCCCGTGGGCGCGGGAGCGGGCGCTGTCGAGTCGCACGAACCGCTCGAACACCCGCGCCCGATCGGACTCGGGAATGCCGGGTCCGTCGTCGTCGACGTTGACGCACGCCTGGCGGCCGGATCGGGACACCTCGATGGACACGGTGGTGGCGGCGAATCGGACAGCGTTGTCGACGAGGTTGCGCACCGCCCGGGACAGCTGGGCGGCGTCACCCCGGATGCGCACCGGGGTGAGCGCGGCCGTCACCGTGACGGTGGTGTCGGCGCGGGAACGGCGAACTTCGGTGTCGACGATGTCGTCGAGATCGACGTCGGCGACCCGCAGCGGCAATCCGAGCTCGTCGGCCCGGGCGAGCAGCACCAGGTCGTCGACGAGTAGTTGCATGCGGGTGGTCTCGGGACGCAGGGTCCCGCGAACCAGGTCGCGGTTCAGGACCTCGGGCCGCGCATCGGCCACGTCGAGGGCGGTGGTCAGCGTGGCCAGCGGGCTGCGCAGTTCGTGGGAGGCGTCGGCGATGAACCGGCGCTGGGCCGCGTGCCCGGCCTGGATGCGGCCGAGCATGTCGTTCATCGTGCGGGCGAGCGCGGCGATCTCGTCGCGTGGGCGCGGCACCGGGACCCGTTCACCGAGGTCGGTGGTCGAGATCGCGGCGACCTGGGTGCGGATGCGCTCGACCGAGCCCAGCGATCGGCGCACCAGTTTGTAGGTCACCCCCGCCGCGACGAGGGCGATCACCGGTGCTCCGGCGGCGACGAGCCCGCCGACCGTGGCCAGGGTTGCTTCCACCGACTCCTCACTCGCGGCCACGATCACGGTGTAGTCGCCGCCGACCCCGTGCGCCCCCTGGACGGTGGTCCGCAGATCTGCGCCGCCTGTTTCGTGCGAGACCAGACTGCGGACCGGTGCACCGCCCACCGGTGGACGCACCCCGGTGACCGGAAGCCCGAGATCATCCTGTGAGGATCGCACCACCGCGCCGGCGTTGTCGACGACCTGCACCAGAGCGATGCGTTGGTCGGTGTCGAAGAGTTGGCTGTCGAGATCAGCGGGCGAATCGGTGCGCAATCCCACGGTGAGGTCGGCGGCGCGGCCGGTCGCGGCGTCGTCGAGGGCCGACAACAGGGTTCGGTCCAGCACGAACAACAGGGCTGCGGCGCCGAGCACCAATGCGACCGCAACCACCGCTCCGGCGCTCAGGGCCGATCGCAGGGCAAGCCCCCACCGCGACGGATTGAGCCACACAGGTGCGCTGTTCATGGGGCCATCCTCCGCCACCGGACACCCGCGGGCGACAAACCGGAACGGCGCGCCAGGACCTCAGGCTGCCCGTCCCGTCGTCGCCGCCTCGGTGGCGCCGACCGCGTGTCGTGGATCAACCTCGACGACACTGTGCAAACGATCAGAGGCTCGCCGCATCCAGATGCCGTACAACTCCGAACCGATCAGGGCGGCGAGGCCGCCGAGGAGAATTCCACCGATCACGTCGGTGAGCCAGTGCTCGCCGAGGTAGAGGCGGGTGACCGCGACCACCACGGTCACCGTGAACGCCGCGACGAGGAGCAGCCCGCGCCGGGCGGCCGGAGACCCGTATCCGAGGATGACCGCGACCATGGTGAACAACACCATCGCTCCCGTCACGTGCCCGGACGGGAACGAGTGGTCGGTCTCGAGGAGTACCTGTGACACGATCGGCGGGCGCGACCGCCCGACAACGGCTTTCGTGACCGTCGACGCTGCCGCCGCGACCCCGACGGTCCCGATGAGAATCAGTCCGGGGACGAGTGATCGTGCCCGCCGGGACAACAGCGCTCCCAGCACCACCGCCATGAGGACGGTGCCGACGGGACCACCGGCGTCGGTGATCGCGATTGCCGGGCCGGTCACCCACTCCGACCGGTGATCGGCGAACCAGCCCAGCACAACGGGGTCCGCGGTGGTGACCAAGGCGCCGACCCTGACCTCGTAGGCCAGCGCGATCAACGCCACGGTCAGCCCGAGGATCTGTAGTCCGATCAGCGGTGACGTCGCCGAACGCCGGTTCGTGGCCGCCACGGCCCGCCAGGTTGTTGCGGCCAGGAAAACAGCCGCTCCGGCCCCAAGGAGCGCGACTGCAAGCGTGGCGCCGGTGCTCTGGTGTATGTCGGCGGCGGCGTCGTGGGCTCGTCCGATCAGACTGTGGTGATGTCCATACGCCGATGGTTTCGAAAGCAAGAGAAGTGGTGGTGACTGTTTCACCTTCGCAGTATCGGCGCCGGCCGCTGTGGAGGCGCTGAGAGCACCGCCAGAAGAACACCGTCTCTCAGCGTTCTCACAGCGCGCCGCGTACATACTCGGGCCGGTTGACCGAAACCTGTGACGATTGGAGCTCCGACGCAACCACCAACCGCCCCCGCGGAGCCGATCGTGGTCACCCTCCGCGGTACGACGATGAGTCTCCTCCGAATCAACTACCGGGTGTCGCGTATCCCGTTGCGGTTCATCGAAGCGGTGATGACTCGATTCGACGAACAGGCGCCGATCCGGCTCGCCTACGAAGAGGCACTGATCGAATGGGATCGCGCCGCCGCCCAACTGCTCGGTGATCAGAACGCGGACAGGCGCGCGAACGAACTGCACCGACATACCGCCGCTGTGAGGGATGCGATTACGCGCGCAAACAGCCGGCGCGACCATCACGGCCTGATACTCCTCGACGAGCAGCGCGATCGGTTTCACCGCCGGCGTCGCCAAAGGCAATTCGAAGGGATCTCCTAGCGGAGCCCCTGCCGATCGCCGCCCCTTTCGCCGATGCGCTGCGCTGGAGGGCATTCCGGTGCCGAAGAGGTCGTGATGACGCTTGCTTTCGCCATGTGGCCGCGTCGGCTTCTCAGCGTGAGCACAGCTGGATGTCGCTACGTTTGAAAATGTGACCGAGACAACGAGATCCGAGGCCGGCAAGATCCAGCGCGTGATGCTGAGCAAGGTCCCCGAGATCACGGTGTGGTTCTGGGTCATCAAGATCCTGTGCACGACCGTAGGTGAGAGCTTCGCCGACTGGATAAACATGACGTTGGGCGTCGGCCTGAACGCGACAGCTCTCATCTTTACGATAATCCTTGCCGCAGTGTTGGGATGGCAGTTGTGCTTGCGCCACTACGTGCCGTTCGCCTACTGGCTGACCGTCGTCGTCCTCAGCGTGACGGGCACGCTCTACACCGACATCCTCACCGATAGCCTGGGCGTCCCGCTTTCTGTGAGCACGAGTGCCTTCGCGATAGCCCTGGCCATAGTGTTCGGCGTATGGTTCGCGTGCGAACGGACACTGTCGATCCACAGCATCACTACGTTGCCACGTGAGTTGTTCTATTGGCTCGCAGTTCTGGTCACTTTTGCCCTGGGTACAGCTGCCGGTGACTGGACACTCGAGCTCACCGGGTGGGGACCTGGCAGGTCGGTGCTGCTGCCGGCCGCCCTGATCGTCTTGATCGTGATCGGCTGGCGGCTGGGCGCGAACGCTGTGCTGTCCTTCTGGCTCGCCTACATTCTGACCCGCCCGTTGGGCGCGAACCTCGGCGACTGGTTCGCGTCCCCGTCCACCGAACACGGTCTCGGTTTGGGTACTGCCTGCCCTCACCAGCGCGATCTTCCTTGTCGCGATCCTCGCTACGGTCGTCTACCTGACGCTCACCCACAGCGACGTCATCGACGATCACGAACTGACCCGCACCCGAGCCGTCACCACGACGCCGACGCGCGAGCGAATCATGCTCGGGTACTACGCCGCAGTCGCCACCGCCACGGCCGCCCTGCTCACGTGGGCGGCCACCCAGCCGCACGCCGCCGCCGCCGCGAGCGAGGAAGAAGCCGGCACGGCGCCCGTGACAACGACACTCGACCCGGGGCAGGCGACCGCGCGCTTCCCGTCCGCAGAGATCGACAAGTTCCGCACCATCACCCAGGACACGCTCACGAAACTTCTTCAGGCCACCGATCAAACCGAGGCGACGACCCGGATCAAGGACCTCGAAACCGCCTGGGACGACGACGAGTCGACGCTACGCCCCCTCGACGAGACCGCGTGGCGAGTCATCGACAGCCAAATCGACAACGTCCTCGAGTCGTTGCGAGCGAGCACACCCGACCCTGCGACCGAGGCACAAACTCTCACCACACTATTGGCCACCCTTCGATGAGATCGTGTGCCGGACCACCTGTTATCGCCGAAAGCCGTTCTGGGACTGTTCATGGACACTTCCGACGAGGCAGCCACGTCGATCGCCGTCGTACTGCTCGCCATCGCGGTGTTCCAGCAGTTCGCCGACTCCGCCCAGAACATCGGCATCGGCCTGCTCCGGGGAGCCGAGGACACCACCTCGAGCTTCGGATCACCCTGATCGGGTCTGGGGAATGGACAAGCCCCGGCGCACCAATGGACGCCGGGCGCTTCGCGAAGGAGCCCCTCGCAGCCCCTATAGAATTACGGCGGTGCAGAGTTGCCCATCCTTCCAGGTAGAGCGTCCCGGTGTGCCTTTCGTGCACGAGTTGGGCGGCTTCGGCGACGCCCCGGCACTTATCACAACGGGCGAGACGGTCAGCTACCGCGAACTGGCCGAACGAATCGCGCGGAAGGTCCCGCTGCTCGGCGCGGGGCGACGCCTGGTGCTGATGGGCGGCACCAATGAGGTCGATGTGATCGTCACCTACCTCGCGGCCCTGTTCGCCGGTCACCCGGTGCTGCTGGCCCCGGGCGACAGTCCCGACTGCCTCGACGGCTTGATCTCCGCATACCGGCCCGACATCGTGATCCGCAGCGTGAACGGGAGCGCGGTGATCGAGGAACGATGTACGGGCTCCGCGCACCGACTGCATCCCGACCTCGCCCTTCTGTTGACCACCTCGGGATCCACCGGATCACCGAAACTCGTCCGTCTGTCGCACCGCAACGTGCAGTCCAATGCCGAGTCGATCGTGGAATACCTCGGTATCCGAGGCACCGACCGTGCGGTGACGACACTTCCCATGCACTACTGCTACGGGTTGTCGGTCATCCACAGCCACCTGCTGCGCGGCGCCGCCCTGGTCCTCACCACCGACTCGGTCACCGACCCGGAATTCTGGGACCTCTTCCGGAGCCACCACGGCACCAGCTTCGCGGGTGTGCCCTACACCTTCGATCTCCTCGACCGGATCGGGTTCGACGAACTGGATCTACCGCACCTGCGGTACATCACGCAGGCCGGTGGCCGGCTCGCGCCGGAGAAGGTGCGAGCCTACGCGGAATTGGGTCGACGCCGAGGCTGGGATCTGGTCGTCATGTACGGGCAGACGGAGGCGACGGCCCGGATGGCCTACCTGCCCCCGGAGCTCACCGCCACCCACGCCCACACGATCGGCCGACCGATTCCCGGCGGATCGTTCCGGCTCGAGCCGGCCTCCGACGCCCCGGCAGGCACCGGCGAGCTGATCTACGCGGGTCCCAATGTGATGCTCGGGTATGCGCACACCCCCGAGGACCTCCACATCGGCGACACCCTCGGCGGCGAGCTGCACACCGGCGATCTCGCCCGGCTCAGCGACAACGGGTTGTACGAGGTGGTGGGGCGCCGCAGCCGGTTCGCGAAAGTCTTCGGGCTGCGAATCGACCTGCCGCATGTCGAGTCGGCGCTGACCGGGCACGGCCTGACGGCCTGCTGTGCGGGCGGTGCCGATGAGTTGATCGTCGCCGTCCAGGACAGCCACGACGAGACCGGTGTGCGGCAGATGGTGGCACGGGTCTCCGGTCTTCCGGTCTCCGCCGTTCGCGTGTTCCTCGTCGACCAACTCCCTCGCACCTCCACCGGCAAACCCGATTTCCGGGCGGTCGCCGAGCTCGCACGCGCGGATCGCTCCCTGCCGTCGCCGGAACCCACGACGGCCGCTGACACCGCAGCCGTGCATGCACTGTATGCCGACATCCTGCATTGCACGCACGTCACCGACGACAGCACCTTCGTGAGCCTGGGCGGCGACTCGCTGTCCCACGTGCAGATGTCCCTGCGGCTCGAGAAGCTGCTCGGCTATCTGCCCGTGAACTGGCACACGACCCCGATCCGGGACCTCACCCGTGACCCGGGACAGCGCCGTCGGTGGCGGACGGTGGAAACGAACGTCGTGCTGCGCGCGGTGGCGATCATTCTGATAGCGGGCTCGCACATTCATCTGTTCACGCTGCTCGGCGGGGCCCACGTGCTCCTCGGCGTCGCCGGCTACAACTTCGCCCGGTTCCATCTCGGTGCCGCCGAACGGACCGAACGAATCCGCCACACCGTCGCAAGCGTCGCCCGAATCGCCGTTCCGAGCATGGTGTGGATCGGCGCCGTCATCGCCCTCACCGGGGAGTACCGCATCACCAGCGCGTTGTTACTCAACGGCATCCTGGGTCCGGACGGGTGGTCCGTCGAGTGGAGATACTGGTTCGTCGAGGCGATCGTGTACATCGTGCTCGTCGTCGCGGCCGTGCTCTGCATTCCGTTCGCCGACCGCATCGAGCGCAGGAATCCGTTCTGGTTCGCGATGGGGTTCGTGGCGCTCGGTCTGCTGACACGGTATGGGCTGGTCGACGTCGACGACGGTCGCAACCGCATCCTCACCGCGTCGGTGGTCTTCTGGCTGTTCGCCATCGGCTGGGCCGCCGCCCAGTCGACGACGGTGTGGCACCGGCTCTGCGTCACTGCGGTGATCGTGACCACGGTTCCCGGTTTCTTCTTCGGCGAGACTCGGCGGGAAGTCATCGTCGTCGGGGGACTCTGCCTGCTGGTGTGGGTCAGGTCCGTCCCCTGCCCCACTCTGGTGAGCCGGGTCGCCGGTGTGCTGGCGAGCGCTTCCCTCTACATCTACCTCACCCACTTCCAGGTGTATCTGCCTCTGCGCGACGACCATCCGTGGCTGGCGCTGGCGCTGTCGATTCTGGTCGGTGTCCTCTACTGGCGGGCAGTGACCGTCATGCTGCGGCTTGGGCGCCGACTCCGCTTTCGCGTGCCCGGCACCGCGCAGCCGGGATCGTCCCTACCCTCGAGAGGGTCGGTTCGCGTCTCGCATCGACGCGTCGAGACACCCTCAGCCCCAATTTAGGTTTGCCAACCCTGCAAGTGGCATCATTTTCCTGGAGACAGCGGGAAAAGTTCCGCCGTGGAGGAGGACGGACGATGAGGATTCGGATCGGATTGACGTCGGGAGTGGCGCTCGCGACCGCGGCGGTGATGATGGTGTCAGGGTGCTCGAGTTCCAGTTCGGACGGCGGAGCTGATTCGGGGGATGCCAACACGATCACGGTCTACAACGCTCAACACGAATCGCTGACCCAGGAATGGGTCGACGCCTTCACCGCGGAAACAGGTGTCCAGGTGGAAGTGCGCAACGGCAGCGACACCGAGCTCGGCAACCAGTTGGTCGCCGAGGGCGACAAGTCACCCGCCGACGTGTTCCTCACCGAGAACTCCCCCGCGATGACGCTGGTGGAGAACGCCGGGCTCTTCACCGACGTGAACCAGGACGTCCTCGACCAGGTCCCGGCCCAGTACCGCCCGTCGAGCGGCAAATGGACCGGCATCGCGGCCCGTTCCACCGTGTTCGCGTACAACAAGGACCTGCTGCCCGAGGACCAGCTGCCGAAGTCGCTCCTCGACCTGCAGGACCCCGCATGGAAGGACCGCTGGGCGGCCTCCCCGTCGGGCGCCGACTTCCAGGCCATCGTCAGCGCCCTGCTCGAACTGAAGGGCGAGGACGCTACCCGGCAGTGGCTGGCCGGGATGAAGGACAACGTCCGCACGTACAAGGGCAACGGCACCGTGATGAAGGCCGTCAACGCCGGTGAGATCCCCGGCGGTGTGATCTATCACTACTACTGGTTCGGCGACCAGGCCAAGACCGGCGAGAACAGCAACAACGTCGCGCTGCACTACTTCAAGAACGAGGACCCGGGCGCGTTCGTCAGCGTGTCGGGTGGCGGCGTCCTGAAGTCGAGCACCAAGCAGGATGCGGCCCAGCAGTTCCTGAAGTTCGTCACGGGGCAGAAGGGCCAGGAGGTCCTCCAGACCGGGACATCGTTCGAGTACACCGTCGGCAGCGGTGTGCCCGCGAACCCGAAGTTGGTTCCCCTCGTCGACCTGCAGGCCCCGCAGGTCGACCCCGCGAAGCTCAACAGTCCGCAGGTCACCGAGCTCATGACCGAAGCTGGTTTGCTCTGAATCTCACACTGATCGGCCGCGGACGGTCGGCGGACGCGGACACCCCGCGCCGCCGAACCGCCCGGTCGAGCATGCCGCTCCCGCTGGCCGCCGCGGCGCTCGCCGTGGTGGCCGCGTCATTGCTTCCGCTCGGATACGTGATCGTGCAGAGCATCGACACCGGCTGGGACACCGCGTCCGCGCTGTTGTTTCGGCCGCGGGTGCGCGAACTACTCGGGAACACCGTGCTGCTCGTCGTGGTCACGGTACCGATCTGTCTCGTCGTCGGCGTTGCCGCAGCGTGGTTCGTGGGACGCACCCGCGTCGCCGGCGCCAAGGTGTGGGCCGTGCTCCTCGCGGCGCCGCTGGCCGTTCCGGCGTTCGTCAACAGCTATTCGTGGGTGACCGCGATACCGTCGCTCGGCGGACTGTTCGGCGGCGTCCTCATCTCGACGCTCTCGTACTTCCCGCTCGTCTACATCCCGACCTTCGCGACGCTGCGCCGCCTCGACCCCGCCGTCGAAGAGTCCGCCCGAGCCCTCGGCGCCGGCTCCTGGGCGGTGTTCTTCCGTGTCGTGGTGCCGCAACTGCGCCTGGCCATCGCCGGCGGCGCTTTGCTGGTGTCGCTGCACCTGCTCGCCGAGTACGGCGCCTTCGTCTTCATCCGGTTCGACACCTTCACGACCGCGATCTTCGAGCAGTACCAGTCGACGTTCAACGGCACCGCGGCCACCATGCTGGCCGGCGTCCTGGTGCTGCTGTGTCTCACCCTGCTGGTGATCGAGTCGGTGGTCCGGGGCAGTGCCCGCTACGCCCGGATCGGTTCGGGGGCCGCGCGGCGGGCCGTCCCCGTCGAACTCGGCTGGCGGTACTCGCCCCCCGTTCTGGTGTTCCTCGCCGGCCTGATCGCGCTGTCGGTGGGGGTTCCCGTCATCAGTGTCCTGCGGTGGCTCGTCATCGGTGGCAGCGCGGTGTGGAAGTGGGACTCCGTGTGGGCCGCGGTCGCGCAGACACTCGTCTTCGGGATCGTCGGTGCGGTGGTGACGTGCGCACTCGCGTTTCCCATCGCCTGGATCTCCATCCGCCATCGTGGCCACTTCAGCCGTTTCCTCGAAGGCACCACCTACATCTCCAGTGCCCTGCCCGGCATCGTGGTGGCGCTCGCATTCGTCACGGTCACCATCCGCTACATGCATCCGCTCTACCAGACCGTCTTGGTGGTGATCGCCGCGTACGCGCTGCTGTTTCTCCCCCGCGCCCTGGTCAACCTGCGGGCCGGTCTCGCTCAGGCTCCCGTCGGACTCGAGGAAGCGGCCCAGTCTCTGGGGGTGTCGCCGTGGGCCGCGTTCTTCCGGGTGACCCTGCGACTGGCTGCCCCGGCGACGGCGGCCGGCGGAGCGCTGGTCTTCCTCGGGATCGTCAACGAACTGACCGCCACGCTGCTCCTCGCGCCGACCGGTACACGCACGTTGTCCATGCAGTTCTGGTCGCTGAGCAGTGAGATCGACTACGCCGGTGCGGCGCCCTACGCGTTGATCATGATCGTGCTGTCGCTGCCCATGACCTACGTTCTCTTTTCCCAGTCGAAAAAGGTAGCAGGACTATGACATACGCACTCGAGGTGAAAGGGCTCGACAAGTCGTTCGGTGCCGCGACGGTGCTTCGCGACGTCGCCCTCACCGTCGAAGCCGGATCGACGACCGCCATCCTCGGACCCTCCGGATGCGGAAAGACCACGCTCCTCCGCCTCGTCGCCGGGTTCGACAAGCCGGACGCCGGCACCATCGCGCTCGGTGGTCGTGTGGTCGTCGGCGGCGGATGGACACCGGCGCACCGGCGGTCGGTGGGCTATGTCGCGCAGGACGGCGCGTTGTTCCCGCACGCCACGGTCGGCGCGAATGTCGGCTTCGGGCTCCCCCGTCGGGCCCGCACCCACTCGAAGATCGCCGAACTGCTCGACATGGTGTCCCTGGACCCGGCGTATGCCACCCGGCGTCCTGATCAGCTGTCGGGTGGACAGCAGCAGCGCGTGGCACTCGCTCGTGCGCTGGCGCGGGAACCCGAACTCATGCTGCTGGACGAGCCGTTCTCCGCTCTCGACGCCGGACTGCGGGCCAACACCCGCAGGATCGTCGCCGACGTCCTGGCGAAGGCGGGCATCACCACCATCCTCGTCACTCACGACCAGCCCGAGGCCCTGTCGTTCGCCGACCGGGTTGCGGTGATGAGTTCGGGCCGGCTGGCCCAGATCGGCACCCCCCGCGAAATCTATTCCGCCCCCATCGACGTCCCCACCGCGGAATTCATCGGGGATGCCGTCGTGCTGGGAGCGCACGTCGAGAGCGGCCGTGCCCGCTGCGCGCTCGGCAGCATCGCCGTGACCGCCAACGGGGTCCGCGGCGATGCCCGAGTCATGTTGCGCCCGGAGCAAATCGAGGTCACCGGTGACGGTGCCGGAGTGTCGGGGACAGTTGTCGATGTCGAATACCTCGGCTCCGAGATGCTGCTCGGCATCCGACTCGACACACCCGACGGGGTCCTCCCCGAGCGAGTCACCGTCCGCCGCTTCGGCGCCACACCGCTCACCCCCGGTGATCGCGTCGGTATCCGTGTACTCGGTGAGGCTGTGGCCTACGAAGTCTGAATCTCCCAGCCCGCATCGCCGGTTCTCGTCGGTCCTGCTCCCGTACCCAGAGGCCCGGCCGGCCTCTGGATGAGCGACTACGATGAGCAATCGGCGACTACCTGGCGCTGTGAGCCGACGCCCTCGGATCCGCCGACGAGGAGGCACGGTGACTGACTCAGACCAGGCGGAACCGACGCCGTCGCCGAGGGTCCGCGAGCTGTTCCGGAACCTTGCCATGCAGATGCAGGCAACCGTGGCGGACATCGCGGCCGAAGCGTGGGAAGCCGGGCAGCGCAACCTGAAGGAACCGACGTTCGCCGAAGACCCCATGCTTGCCGAGCTGGATCGACGCTTCACCCACTCGACGTTGGCTCACTGGCTCGTGGCCAATATCGACCACCCGGGGCAGTCGGTCGAGCCGACATTCATCCCGGACCTCCTGACGTATTCGCGTGATCTGGTGCTGCGTGGCGTCGACACCGATGAAGTCGACGCCTGGCGCGCGTCGCAGAACGTCACATGGAACTGGTGGCTGAAGGCGTGTTTCGACACCACGGACAATCTCGAGGACCTGCGAGAGCTGGTCGCGATCTCAGCGAGCTCACTCATGGCCTACTTCGACGATTCGAGGGCCGCCGTGTCGGCTCATGTCAGCGAGGTCCGGTCCGAACTCGCTCGCGGACCGCTCGTTCAGCGTCTCGCGATGGTGCAACTGCTGCTCCAGGGGGCGCCGATCGCCCGAAGCCGGGCAGAAGCGCAGCTCGGCTACGCTCTGACCGGACACCACCTTGCCGCGATCGTATGGGTGGATTCGGAGGATCAGGTCGACGGGCTCGAGCTGGCGGCCGAGCATCTCATGCGCGTGTGCGGCGCAGAGCGGCGGTTGACCCTGGTCACCAGCCTCACTGCACTGTGGGTGTGGCTACCGGTGACCGGTGTGCCGTCGGAGGCCGACCTCGCCGCAATCGTCACGGACATCCCCGGAGTTCGCATTTCCCTCGGCCGGTGCGGCACGGATGTCAACGGCTTCCGGCGCAGCCATCTCGACGCAGCCGCAGCGCAAAATCTCTTGGCACGGCTCGGATCCCGCCGCCGAACCGTGCGATTCGAAGACGTCCAGCTGATCTCCCTGCTGTCGTCCGACGTCCCGGAAGTAAAACTGTTCATCACCGACATTCTCGGTGATCTGGCGACCGCCGACCGCACGCTGCGCCACACGGTGCGGGTCTTCATCGCGGAGCAGTTCAGCATCTCCAAGGCGGCCGAGAAACTGTTTGCACACCGGAACACCATCGACCGACGGCTCGTACGAATCGACGAGCTGCTGCCGCGTCCGTTGGCTCAGAACCCGAGCGCGGTCGACACCGCGCTCGCCCTCGTCGAGCTGCAAGAAGACGACTAGCTGGTTGTTCCAGTGTCGGCGCTGGTTATCGTCCTCGAGCGGCTCGGTTGAGCAGGTTTCAGTGGCGAGAGCGGGACTGTTCGTCGGTGTGCATCGCCAGGACGGCGGCGAACGCGGTGGTCAGCAAACCCAGNAGGAGCAGCACATTCATCGTGTTCCCTCTCGTGACGTCAGCGCGCACCCGTCCGGCTGACTGGTCGACGGTCGTCGGCGAACATGGCCTCGATCCTCGCTTTGATCTCCGCGGTGCTCATCGCGCCGCTGCGCCGCACCGGCGGCCGCGCGGTGATCGAAGAGGCCGGAATCATCGAGGCTGTGGTCATGCACGCCCTACCTTTCATCGTGTCCGCGGACCCGGCACACCAGGTTGGTGTGCACCACCGTCACAGTGATGTGATCCGCTTCACATTTTCTGCCTCCAATGTTGTACATCACTCACGCCGTTGACGCCAACTCGTCCCTGCCGCAGCACAGTTGACGCTCTCCGCGACTCCGGGCCGCAGCGTGGTCGCGGGCGACACGGCCGCACGACCATGGCAACCTCTCGGTTATCGCGATGCGCTAGAAAATAGGGCGTGACTACGGATCAGGCGTTCGGTGGGGAACCGCAGCGGGTGGGCAGCTTCCCGTTCCTCCTCCACGCGCAGCGGTGGGAATGGTCCGATGCCGTCGCCCAGATGCACGGCTACCAACCCGCCGAAATCGTCCCCACCACCGCTTTGCTGCTCTCCCACAAGCATCCCGAGGACCATCCCCATGTAGGCAGATACGGATAAAGCGCCACAGGATGCGGCCGTCTACTCCCGGTGGTATCCCGTCGTTGATCAACACGTCGACGTCCCGCCGGTCCCAGTAGACCCGGTGGGCATGGATCAGGCCGTCCTCGATGTCCATGACCTCCACGAAGTCCATTTGCTCTCCGTGGGGAGGCTTTGATTCCCGGTCAGTAATCTTTGCCGGAGCTGAACCGTGCGTGCAGCGCGGCTTCCTCGTCGGGATCCAGTCCCGGTTCACCGAGTTCGATGTCGACACGACCGATCGAGCCGGTGAACGCGAAGGGCGCGGTGTAGTCACCGGAGACCGGAGAGCCGGTGTCGCGGCCGACCCCGAAGGTGTCGATGCCGAACCGCCCGGCGACGGTGCGTTCGATGCGGTCGCGGGCAACCTCACGACCGTCGACCGTCAGCACGGCGTCGCCGCCCCGACCCGCTCCGCCACCGTCGTAAAGGAACTCGAACTCGACGATCGAGGTGCCGTCGGGAAGTGGCGAGTCGGACCGGAGCATCGTGCGTTCTCGTCCGAACCAGTTGTAGTGGTAGACCGGCCGGCCCTCATCGACGTAGAGCACGTAGCCGGCGGAACCACCTCCGCATGCGACGAGCACGCCGTCTCCGGGTTCGTCGATAAGCACGGTGATCCGGTGGGATCGATTCTTCGTGTTCGCGGCGGCGGTCTCTGGCAGCCGAACGGCACCCGGGTAATAGGTGAAGTGCCGCCGTGCCGGATCGGCACCGCCTGGCGGAGGTTTGGGCGTGACGAGGCGTTCGGCGCCGCGATCGTCCAGCGGATAAACACCGTACCGTTGGCATTCCTGTTCGAAGATCTCTTGCAACTCGGCGAGCTTGTCGGGATGTTCGGCCGCGCGGTCGTGATTCTCGCTGAAGTCGTCGTCGAGGTTGTAGAGCTCCCAGCGGTCGTTCTCCCAGTGGCCGGGTGCATAATCTTGGCGCCACGGGAAGGTGTGCTGGGCACAGGCGATCCAGCCTTTGTCGTAAATGGCACGGTTGCTGAAGATCTCGAAGTACTGCCGCTCACGCACCGGTGTCGCGTCGGAGTCGTCGAACGTCGACTGGATGGAGACCCCATCCATAGGCTTCTGATCGATGCCGTCGACGGTGTCCGGGGCTGGGATGCCCGCCGCGTCGAGGATCGTCGGGACGAGATCGATCAGATGGGTGAACTGTGAGCGCACCGACCCGTCGCCGTCGATCCGAGCGGGCCAGGACACCACCAGTGGGTTTCGGGTGCCGCCGAGGTGGCTTGCGATCTGTTTGACCCATTGGAACGGAGCGTTGCCGGCCCATGCCCAGCCCAGCGGATAGTGCGGCTCGGTGTGCGGCTCGCCGATTTCGTCGATCCGTGCCAGCGTCTCGTCGAAGTCCGAGGGGATGCCGTTGAGATTCATGATCTCGTTGATCGTGCCGGTCAGGCCACCCTCGGAGCTGGCACCGTTGTCGCCCACGACGTACATCACCAGGGTGTTGTCGGCGTCGGGTAGTTCGGCGACCGCATCGAGTACCCGTCCGATCTCGTGGTCGGTGAACGCAAGGAAACCCGCATAGTTCTCCATGAACCGGGCGTATAGCCGCCGCTCGTCCGCGGTCAGTGAGTCCCACGCCGGGCACCATTCCGGCCTGGGTGTGTTCTCGGCGCCGTCCGGAATAACCCCCATCGCGAGTTGACGCTGATACGTCTCCTCCCGCACCACGTCCCAGCCCTGATCGAACTGGCCACGGAAACGTTCGCGCCACTCCTGCGGTGCGTGGTGGGGGGCATGCGCGGCACCGGGTGCGAAGTATGTGAACACCGGCTTGTCGGGATTCACCGATTTCGAGTACCGCATCCACCCGATCGCCCGATCCGCGAGATCGATGTTGAGGTGGTATCCCTGCTCCGGTGTGCGGTCAGGTTCGACCGCACGGGTGTTCTCGTACAACACCGGGTAATACTGGTGCGTCTCGCCACCGATGAACCCGTAGAAGTAGTCGAACCCGAGTCCAGTGGGCCACCGATCGAACGGGCCGACGACGCTGGACTCCCAGTCCGGCGTGTTGTGGTTCTTGCCGAACCATGCGGTGTTGTAGCCGTTGTCCTTGAGGATCCGCCCGATCGTTGCCGTTGTCTTGGGGATCATCGTTGTGTAGCTGGGGAATCCGGTCGCCCACTCCGCCAAAAACCCGGACCCGCAGTTGTGGTGGTTGCGACCGGTCAGCAACGCGGCGCGCGACGGGCCGCAAATCGACGTGGTGTGGAAACGGTTGTACTTCAAGCCGCGGGCCGCGAGACGGTCGAGCGCCGGCGTCGGAACCGGGCCTCCGAACGTGCCGACCTGACCGAAACCCACATCGTCCAACACGATCAACACCACATTCGGTGCACCCGGCGGCGGCGCCGGGGGCGCCAGCCATGCCTCTTCCGACTCCAGGTACGAACGGCCGACAGTCCCCGTGAATGGCGGGTCCGGAATCGGTAACCGAGCTCGATCAAGTCCATCGTTCGAGGCCATAACCGGATGCTATTCGGGGTCCTTGATCTGGCGCGGACATTCCGCCGAAGGTCGGACCTGTGCTGCCGGATTGTTTCGGCGCAGCCCGAAACGTCCCGGACCTATTCTGATGCCATGGTCCGCCACTCCTCCGCCGGTGACGCCGACGTCGCCCGGATCGCCGCGTTGATCGGCGATCGGACCCGAGCCCGGGTCCTGATGGCGCTCGCCGACGGGCGCGCGCTGCCAGCCGGTATGCTCGCGTCCGAGGCCGGGGTCACCGCGTCCACGATCAGCGAACACCTCACCCGGCTCGTCGACGCCGAACTGCTCACCGCCGAACGCCAGGGCCGCGCCCGCTACTTCCGCCTCGCCGACCCCTCGGTCGCGGAAGCGCTCGAGGCGATCGCGCGGATCTCCCCGCCCGAACCGATCCGCTCGCTCCGCCAAGGCACCCGCGCACACGCCCTGCGCCGCGCCCGTACCTGCTACAACCACCTCGCCGGCCGCCTGGGTGTCACCGTCATGGCCGCGTTAATCGACGAGGGGCTGCTCACCGGTGGGGACGGGCGCCACCACCGTGCCGCCGTCGACCGCCTGTCCGCTCCCGGCACCGGCGTCAGTTACCGGCTGACCTCCCACGGCCGCAGCCGGTTGACCACCTTCGGCCTCGACCTGCCTGCGCCGGGCGGGGAACGGCGGGCAATCCGCTACTGCGTGGACTGGTCCGAACAGCGTCATCACCTTGCCGGACCGCTCGGCGCCGCCCTGACCGATCGCATGTTCGACCTGGGCTGGTTACGCCGCACCGACCAACGACGGGTCGTACGTCTGACCGAAGCCGGACGCCACGGCCTGCACGACACCTTCGGTGTGCCCGAGAACTGGGACGAGCGCACCTGAACCGACGCGCACCAGGTGCTCCGAACAGCTAAGAAGTGCTGTGCGACTTCGCGATGAGACTCTCGGCGGCCGCGATGACAGCCTCTGACGCGGGTCGCGGTTCCCAGCCCAGCACGCGACGTGCCTTGTCGTTCGAGATCTTCTTCACGTAGTCGAGATCGGCTGCAGCCGAACGCGCTTCGTCGTTGAAGTGGGCGGCAAGCCGGATGACGATGTTGGGGATACGGCGGGTCGGCACCTTCTCCGCGGCGTCGCCGAAGTGTCCTCGAAGGATCGCACCGATCTCTTTCATCGCGACGACGGGTCCGCTCGCGAGCAGGAATCGTTCACCGGCTGCGGCGGGCGATGTCATCGCCAGTATGTGCGCGGCGGCAACGTCGCGCACGTCGACGATCGGCACCCAGACGTTGGGGTAGCCGGGCATGCGGCCCGCGAGGATCTGCTGAATCAAATGGTTTGCGCCGGAGACGTTCTTGCTCAGGGCCGGGCCCATCACGGCGACCGGCAGCATCGTCGCGAGCTCCATCGTCCCGCCCTGGTCGGCCATGAATTCCCATGCCGCCCTCTCGGCGAGGATCTTGCTCCTGCCGTACGCATCGACGCCGGGTCCGTGCAGCGGCGACCAGTCGTCCTCGGTGAAGAGGTGGTCGACGTGGCCGTGTCCGAATCCGACGGCATGGAACGCGGATGTGAGGACGACGCGCCGGACGCCGGCGTCACGCGCCGCGCGCAGCACCCGTAGTGCCCCGTCGCGCGCGGGCGAGATGATCTCGTCCTCGTTCTTCGTTTTGCCGAAGCGGACCGGTGACGCCACATGAAGGACGTAGTCGCACCCGTCGACGGCGTCGCTCCAGCCCGCGTCGTCGGTGAGGTCCGCGGCGACGAAGCTCAGGTTGTCACCGTCGACCATGCCCGCCTCGGCGAGGACAGCGCGCACCTCGCTCTCACGGGTGAGCGATCTGACCGTGGTCCGCACGCGGTATCCCTGCTCCAAGAGTTGGAGGATGCAGTGGCCGGCGATGAGACCGGCTCCGCCGGTGACGAGGACGCGTTCGTGGGTCATGGTGGTTCCTTCGGTGCGATCGCGGCAACTGCTGTGGACGTTGATTCGAGTGTCGGCGTTCTGCGGGCGTTCAGGGAGCAGTCCCGTTGTCGTAGGACTGGCAGGGCCAGGACAGCGGAGACCTCGCCGGCGCAGACTGGGACGATGAACGGCTCGGAATTCGGCCGAATGGTGCGTCGTTGGCGTGATCGGGTCTCACCGGAGACGGTCGGGGTTCCGGTGGGCGGTCGACGCCGGGCCACCGGGTTACGCCGTGAGGAGCTCGCCGGTCTCGCGGGAATCTCGGCCGACTACCTGACGCGTCTCGAGCAGGGGCGGTCGACGTCGCCCTCGGCGCAGGTCGTCGAGTCGCTCGCCCGGGCCCTACGATTGCCCGACGCCGAGCGCGACCTGCTGCATGAACTGGCTGGGCATGCTTCTCCCGGCCACGACGTCGTCCCGTCTCGGATTCCCCCGAGCGTGCAGCGCCTTCTCGACCGGCTGTCCTACACACCGGTGGCTGTGTACGACGCCGCCGGGACGCTCATCGTCGCCAACACGGCGTACGACGCACTCATGGGCGACACCACCACGTGGCGCGGCATCGAGCGCAACGCCGTGTGGCGAAACCTCCTCGGCCCTCGCAGTCGCGTCGTGCTCACACCGCAGGAGCGCGCCGATCTCCAAGCGCGGCAGGTCGCCGATCTCCGCTTGACGGTGGCCCGCTATCCGGCCGACCGGAACCTCGGCCGACTGGTCAGCGATCTCGCGTCACACAGTCCCCGCTTCCGCGAGCTGTGGGGATCGGGCGAGTCGGGGCCGAGATCCGAGCCGTCACGACACAAGACCATCGACCATCCCGCGGTCGGGCGCATCACCCTCGACTGCGACGCGCTCGTCATCGCAGCCGACGACCTCCGCATCCTGGTCTACACAGCCGAGCCCGGCACCGACGACGCCGAGCGGCTCGCACTGGCCCTCGTCCTCGGGACACAGACACTGGTCGAGTGATTCGACGGCCCGTCACTGCTCCGCATCCGAGGACAGCGAGGCGAGCTGGTGCCGGACGGCGGCGGTGACGCGCTTCTGGTCATCGGTGGCGAGGAGATCGAGCAGGGCGCCCCGCAGCACGGCCAACGCCGCGGTGCGACGGACCGCACCGGCCTCGCTGTCCTTCTCCGGCTGCGGTTGGCATGCGGCGAGGACGGCGAGCCAGTCGTCGACCGTCGAGCGGGCGAACCCGGCCCACGCACCGTCGGGTTCGACGAGGGATCGGGCGTACGCCTCGGTCCACAACCGCAGCAACGGTCGATGTTCCTCGGCGGCCAGCCACTCCCACACCCGCTCGACCGCCGCGGGCAGGCCGATCGGCTCTGCACCCGCGGCCTGCCCGAGGTGGTCCAGCATCGCCAGTTCGTCGCTGCGGGCCTTCGCCAGCAGTGCACGCACCAGGCCGTCCTTGTTGCCGAACAAGAACATCAGCACCCGCGGGCTCGAGCCGATCGCCGACGCCAATGGACGCAGCGACAGATCGGCCAACCCGTGCTCGAGTGCGTAGCGGTAGGCGGCGTCGAGCAACTCGGTCTGCCGCGCGGACGGGGTTGTCGTTTCCCTGGTCACAGCGGTAGCCTACCTCTACTGAAACAGTCGTGTCAGTGAGCGCCGATCATGGCCGCGCTCCGGGAAGGAACCCATGACTTCGCAACCACTCCAGCGACCGGAAGTCGTGGTGCGCCCGGCCGATCGTCCCGGCGATCTGGGCTGGGCCGTGATGGCCCACGGCGAGATCTACCACCGGCAGTTCGGGTGGGACACCGGCTTCGAGGCGCTGGTCGCACAGATCGTCGCCGACTACGCCACCGACCACGACCCGGCCCGGGAAGGGGCATGGATCGCCGAGGTCGACGGCGAACGCGTGGGTTGCGTCCTCTGCGTCGCCGGCGACGAACCCGCGGTCGCCAAACTACGGATACTGCTGGTCGCCCCGACCGCCCGCGGTCTCGGCGTCGGGTCCCGGCTGGTCGAGCGATGCGTCATCTTCGCCCGCGACGCCGGCTACCGGCAGATCACGCTGTGGACCAACGACGTGCTGGCGTCCGCCCGCAGGATCTACGAGGCTGCCGGGTTCGTCCTCACCGATCAGGAACCACATCACAGCTTCGGCCACGATCTCGTCGGGCAGAACTGGACCCTCGACTTGCATGTGGCCACGACGGCGACCGGCAACTGACGACCTACGACGGTGTCGGCAGCATGTCGAAGACGGCCCGATCGGCGCCGGCGGCCGTCAACGCCGCCCGGGTCGCGGTGAGCCACGCGTCGGCCCACGCCGGTTCGATGCCGCGCAGCAACTGGTACTGGGCGCGCCAGGACGCGGCGCGGAAACCTGGCTTCGTCACCTTCAGGATCCGCCGGCGCATGTCGTGATCGAGCAGGTCGTCGTTCAACGGGTCAACCACGTGCACGTCACTGCAGCGGATACACGCTGCGCACATACCCAGCGCACCGCACATCGACCTTCGCCCCGCATTCGGCGACCTGCGGCAGCAACTCGGGCACCACCTCGAACTGCGTACCGAACCGCACCCCTGCTGCTCGACCGAACCTGCGACCGCGCGTCGCCCCCAACGGAATAGGTCCCACCACCGGGGGTATCCAATCCCGACACCCCGCGGCCGGCGATCCTGACCTGGCCCTTTGCGAGGGCCGTCACACCCCCCGGGTGCATCCCGTGCCGCACGGGGCTCTAGCCTGGCGGGTCGGAACACGCAGATCACGAGGTTGAAACAGTTATGGCCACCGATTACGACGCCCCCAGAGTCACCGATTCCGACGAGTCGAACGACACGTCGCTCGAACAGCTGACCGCCAGCAGGAAAGAATCCCAATCACCCGCGGTGGACATCGACGACATCGACCCCGCCGAATCCTTCGAGCTGCCCGGTGCCGACCTGTCCGGCGAGGAATTCACCGTCCGCGTCATCCCGAAGCAGTCCGACGAATTCACCTGCACCAGTTGCTTCCTGGTGCATCACCGCAGCCGACTCGCCCCGGGTGGGCAGCTGATCTGCCGGGACTGCGTCTGACAACACCGATGCCCGCGCGTCTGCGGCTATGACCGGACGCGCCGCGGTTTGCGTGCCATCCTCGGGGGATGGCGCGAACGTGGTTGTCGGTGACGGTGGAACTGCTCGGCGGGCGCGGCGAGGAACTGTGGCCGTGGCCCGGCCGGGTTTTCGCGGTCGGGCCGTCGCACACCTTCCTGGACCTCGCGAACGCCGTCAACGACGCCTTTGCCCGCTGGGACAGGTCTCATCTGTCGATGTTCACTCTCGCCGATGGACGAGTGGTCACCGACGCGGAGACGGGGGCCGAGATGGCCGGCTCGCTCGGAGGGCCCATCACGGAGCCGGTGGACATCGAGACGGCCAAGGTCGCTCGGTTCCTGGTGCCCGGCGCGGAGTTCCAGTTCACGTTCGACCTGGGCGATGACTGGACCCACCGTTGTGTGGTCGGCGACGACAAGGTCGACCCCGTCGAAGTGCTGGGAATCGCGCCGAAGAAGCCCCTGCCTTACTGGGGCTGGGGCAGCATCCCGGATCAGTACGGGCGCCGGTGGGCCGACGACGACGGGCAGAGCCGGGCGCCGAGCAGACCCGCCCATCCGCATCCGATGATGTTGCGCGCGTGGCCCGGACTCGAGCAGGTAGCCCCGCTCGACCTGTCCGAGTTGCGCGGAGCCATCGCGACGGGAGATGCAGGCCGCTTCCTCGCCGCGGTGCGGGGACGCGACGTCGACGACGCGCTGCAACAGGTGGGGGCCGGCATACCGATGGCACTGGAACAGCGACGGGAGCAGGCGGAGTCGGTGGCGCTGTCGGTCGTCAACCGGCTGACGTGGCGCGCCGGTGCGGGTGACGAGGTGCTGGCCGAAGACCTGCTCGCCTGCCTGCGCAGCGAACCGCTCGCAGGGCGGGTGGTACCGGTCGACCTCGAGACGCTCGGTTCCGAACTGGAGGGGGACCCGGGTATGTCGACCGGCGGCTACGTCGACCTGCGCACCGGGGAGGTGTACGACGACAGCCTCACCGACCCGATGATGGTCGGGGAGGACGCCGCCGTCGACGTGGAGGAAGAGCCCGACCGTTGGCTCCGGTTCGACTGCACCGGCTCCCGGGACGGCTGGCGCGACATGGCGGCCTTCGGCGAGCGGCATCGTGACGCGGCGCTGCGGGATCGGCTGCTGCGGGCGATCGAGGGCAAGGGCGCGTTTCACCGGTTCCGCGATGTCGTCGACCAGGAGAGCCTCGTCGAACAGTGGCGCACCTTCTCGACCGACCGCCAACTCGGTCGTGCCCGCGAGTTCCTCGCCGACAAGGGCATCCGTGTTGGCTGACGGCTCGGACATACCCGTACGAGCCGCACGGAACACGATTTTCGAGGTTCCGCGATGAGTTCGGCCGTCTCGTCGGGTCTGTCTGTCTGTATCCCGGTCCATCCGATCACTGAAGGAGTCGCCCGTGTCCCGCACCCGGATCCACAACATGAACATCTCCCTCGACGGCTACGCCGCCGGCGAGCACGTGACGTTCGACGCCCCGATCGGCGGTGCCGAACGGCTGTTCGGCTCGTTCGACGGACGCGTCATCCACGGCGTCGACCGGGTTGACGACCCGATCACCCTGGACCGCGCCGTGACCAGCCTGTGGGGTCAGGGCATCGGCGCAGAGATCATGGGCCGTCGCAAGTTCGGGCCCCAGACCGGCGAATGGCCCGACGACGGGTGGCGAGGCTGGTGGGGCGACGAACCGCCATTTCGCACACCGGTGTTCGTCATGAGCCACCACCCACACCCCAGCATCGACTTTCCCAACGGAACCAGCTTCCACTTCGTCGACGCGCCACCCCACGAGGTGCTGCGCCTGGCCCAGGACGCTGCCGACGGTCAGGACATCCGCATAGGCGGCGGGCCCTCGATCGTGCGGCAGTTTCTGAAAGCCGACCTGATCGACTTCATGCACCTCGTGATCGTGCCCATCACGCTCGGGCGCGGGGTATCCCTCTGGGAAGGCTTGGACGGTATCGAAGACCGCTTCACCATCGAGACCGTCGCCTCCCCCAGCGGGCTCACCCATCAGTTCTGGAACAAGAACGGTCACGACTGACCCCGGTCCTCCGGCCCGTTACCTCTCCTCACCGGTCCGGGAGTCGCCATCGATGTCCGCCGGGTCCGGGTCCGCAACGGTGAGCACCGCATCCACGATCTGCGGGTGGCGTTCGAGTTCACCTTCGAGCTTCCGCAAGGTCCGGGCGACGTGCGATTCCGCCTTGTCACCGACGAGATCGACACTCGCGACGAGAAAGAGCTGCCTCGGCCCGAGGTATTCGAGGCGCACGAACCGCACGGTCGCCACCTCCGGGAGCGTTTCGATCCGCGCGATCGCCGCCTCCCGAAGTTCCGCGGAACCCGGTTCACCGGTGAGGAATCGGCGGTTGCGGTCGATGAGGACCACCGCGACCGCGCCGAGCAGCACACCGACGAGGACCGACCCGATCGCATCCCAGACGGCGGCCCCGGTGAGCTGGTGGAGCCCGATACCGGTGGCGGCGATGACAATGCCGATGATCGCGGCGCTGTCCTCCGCGAAGACCGCCCGCACCGTCGGGTCGGACGTCTCGAGGGCGTAGTCGAACAGGTCGCGATCGTGGCTGTCGGCTTCGGCACGCAACTGTTTGATCGCCCGCAGCAATGACGCGCCCTCCAGAACGAAGGCAATCGCCAGCACGACGTACGCGACCAGATAGTCCTCGCCGACACTCGACGCGCCGAGCAACTCGCTCACCCCGTGCCACACCGACACCGAGCCACCCGCGACGAACAGTCCCACGGCGGCCAGCAGTGACCACACATACGCCTCACGCCCGTACCCGAGCGGTCGGGCCGCGTCGGCCGCCCGGGTACTCCGACGATGGGCGATGAGGAGAAACACCTGATTGCCGGTGTCCGCCCATGAGTGGGCGGACTCAGCGACCATCGAGGCGGACCCGGTCACCATCGCCGCCACCGACTTCGCGATCGCCACTCCGAAATTGGCGCCGAACGCAATGACCACAGTGCGCACACTGTCGCCGCCCGCCGCATCCCCGGCGCGCCGCGGACCACGATCGGGTCGCCTCGTCACCCCTCGAGTCTCACACCTGATCCGTCGGCCGGCGGCCGGAATCCTGGACCCGGCGGGTTCGGTCAGCTGAGACCGGCAACTTCCTGAGCGATCGCGGCCAGGCGGGTCTGTGCGGCCGAGACGACACCCTGCCGGTTCTTGTGCGCTTCCTCGTACGCCACGATGGCGCGCACATCCGCCGGCTCGGTCAGCTCCTTGACCGCGGCGACCGTCTCCGAGACGTTGAGGGTGTCGTAGTCGTCGACGGGCAGTTCACCGGGTTCGAGGACACCCGCCGCGGTACGGGCAGAATGCAGAACGTCCGCGACCCCATCGGCCCCTTCCCGGCGGGTGACCTGCTCCGCGGTCTCGAGGGCGGCGTCGCGGGATGCGGCCAGCGTGGTGACAGCGACCTCGCCGGCGTGCGCGCCCCTGCTCAGTAACTCGCTGAGCGCCGGTGGGGTTGCGCGGACGGTGTCGAGGGCCCGATCCAGGCCGCGGGCCGACCAGGCGACCGGCGCGTTGACCAGCCGCACCGCCGTTCCCGCGGCCGCCTGCAGTGGGGTGCGGCGGAGCGCCGCAGGTCCGCCCAAGGCCTCCTCGGCGAGGACGGTGGTCAGCCAGTCCACGGTCGCCGAATGGGCGGCGATCAGCCGGAACGCCAAGTTCTCGACGTCCTTCTTCTGCGCTGCGACGGCGAGTGCCTTGATGTAGCGGGCACGGTCGAGGAGTTGGTGCTCGAGCGCGAGATCGCCGAGCAGGGCCTCGTCGAACGGTTGGGCCTGCTCGACCACCGCCTTCACAGCAGCGCCGGCGCGCCCGAGGAATGGGCCGACCAGTTCCGGAACGCCGCCGAGTTCGCGGATGGCGGCCTCGATGGCTTCGGCGCGGGCGCGGCCGTTGTCGGCGTTCTCGGACAGCTCCCGGCGCACGGCCTCGGTCCGGGCCTGGACGGTGCGGGTTTCGGCGAGCTGGATCTCGGTGTGGGTCAGGTCGAGGACTGTACGCAACTGCGCCAGCAAGGTCATCGTGTCAGATGTGCTCATGCGGTATTCGTCCCTTCGGCATGTGACGGCATCGAATCGGCGCAAGGTGCGCCGCTCCCGCGACTACCCAGACCTGCCGCCGGATGAAACTCCCCCACGTGCCGAACTCCGGGAATTCATCGATTGTTCACCAGGGACTCACCCGGATCCACGAACCTCGCCGATGACGTCACCATGGCTTCACCCTGGTCGACTCTGCCGCACTACCGGCTTCGGGAGCCGCCCCGCCGGCGGTCGAGGACCCGCATGACGGTCGTGGCGGTGACACCGTGGACGACCACCGACAGCACCACGGCGAACGCCGCCGTCGACCACAACGCGCCTTCCTGATCGATGCCCGCGACCGCGGCCGCGAATGCGAGATAAAAGACCGAGCCGACGCCGCGGATACCGAAAAACGCGGTCACTCCCCGTTCCTGGACCGTCATCTCTCGGCAGCCGAGCAACGCCAGCCACCCCACGACCGGACGGATCACGACCACGAGCGCCACCGCGACGAGGACTCCACCCCAGGTCAGATCGTCCAGCAGGCCCGATGTGAGAGCGACGCCCAGCAACAGCAGCACCGCGAGGGTCAGGACGTGCTCGAGTTGTTCCATCACACGATGCATGTCGGCGTGGTACGAATGCGCCCGCTCGATCCGGCGGAGCGCGACCGCACACGCGAACACGGCGAGAAAGCCATACCCACCGACGAGTTCGGTGAGCCCGTAGACGGCGAACGTGGCGGCCAGCGCGACGATCGGTTCGCCACTCTCGGCCAACCGCGCATGCGGAATCGGGAAGTGGAACACCACCCGCCCGAGCAGGTACCCGGCGACCGCGCCGATGGCCGCGCCCAGCACGGTCTTGCCGACCAACTCCCACAGGAACCAGTGCGCGATCCAATCCTCGGCCGGACCCTTCGTGATCAGGAACAACGCCAGATAGACGAACGGAAACGCGAGAGCGTCGTTGAGCCCCGCCTCCGACGTCAGGGCGAACCGCACCTCGTCGTCCTCGCGGTCGGAATCGTCCCCCGACGACGGTCCCTCCACCTGGACGTCGGAGGCCAGCACCGGATCCGTCGGGGCGAGCACGGCACCGAGCAGCAGCGCCGCCGCCGGTGTCAGTGCCGCCGCCCACCAGCCGAGCAGGGCAACCGCGGCGATTCCGAGCGGCATCGCGATGCCCAGCAGCCGCCACGTCGAGTTCCACGTCCGCAAGCCGAGCGGCCGGTCGATCGCCAGGCCGACACCCATCAGCGCGACGATGACACACGCCTCGCTCACGTGCTCGGCCACCGCGGGATGCGCCACCGGCGACACCAGATCGGCGTTGCCGAGGAACACCCCCACCACCGCTCCGACCGCGAGCACCACCAGCGGCGCCGACACGGCACGGTTGCGCATGATGCGCGGAACGGTCGCCGCGAGCAGCAGCGCCACACCGGCGGACAGGTAGACGACGTCGGTATTCACGGTCGCGGCCGCACACCTTTCACGAGCGGGGAGGAAAGTGAAGAGTGCACGAAAAGCACCTCCCCGAAACGGCGGCACCGTTTGTGAACGGGCCGGTGCTGCCTCGGGTTCGTGTGGAGTCGGCGAGGGACTTACCGCGGGTCTCGGGCGCCCAGGCGGCACTGACAGCGAGGCCGATCACGGCGATCGCGTACTCGGTCGATGAGATCGCGCCGACAACACCGCGATACTCCACGCTCTCGAGGCCCACTCCGCCATCTCGACTTACGTGAACCAGCCGCCGTCGGCTCCGGCCGCTACGATTACGTCGAATCGTCCGTCCCAGAGCCAGGGGTGCCATGTCGGAGTTGGACCAGGCGTTTGCCGATGCACAGGAGAACGTCAACAAGCTCACCTCGCGGCCGGCCAACGATCAGCTGCTGCAGCTGTACGCGCTGTTCAAGCAGGGGTCGAAGGGTGATGTCGAGGGCAAGCGGCCCGGTCGGCTGGACATGGTCAAACGCGCCAAGTACGACGCCTGGGCCAAGTTGGCGGGTACGAGCAGCGCCGACGCCAAGCAGGGTTACATCGACCTGGTGGCCCAACTCAAGCAGGGCTAAGCGGTAAGTACCAGGTTCGCGTCTTCTGCGGTCTCGTAACCGCGTATCCGGGTCACGAGACGAGCGATCGCGTCGGCAACCGCGGTCGGCTGTTCGAGGATCACCGAGTGGCCGGCGCCGTCGACGCAGACGAAGTCGGCGTCCTCGACCTGCGCGGCGATTGCCACCGAATGGGTGGGCGGCGTCATCAGGTCCGCGGAACCGCACAGCACGAGCGTGGGAATCACGGAGAGAGCGGGCAGCGTCCCGGACTCGTCGTAGGTCGTGAACGAGTCCAGGAAGCTGGTCATCGTCACGATCGGGGTCTCATCGTGCATGGCGATGGCAAGCTCGAGGGCGTGTGGGCTGACCTTCCGGTTGCCGAATTCAGCCCCGCGGATTGCCGGTGCGAATACCTTGCACCCGAGACGCTTCACCTGCTCCATTGATGTCGGTGCCAGGCGCACTGCCTGCTGGACCCAGGACAGGACCGGGGCGCGCAGCAGTCGGCCGAATCCCGCGTCGGCCAGACCACTCGCGGCGGTTGCGATCAGGCCGATCCCGACGATGCGGGTGCCGATCTCGTGTGGATGCTGGCGGGCGTAGGTGAGCGCGGTCATCCCACCCATGGAGTGCCCGACCAGGACGACCGGATCGGTGGGGGCGACGGCGTCGAGCACCGCGTGGAGGTCGCAGCCCAACTGCTCGACGGTGTAGGTCGCAGCGGACGCCACGTCGGAATCGCCGTGTCCGCGGTGGTCGTAGCTGACGATCCTGGCGTCGGTGTACTGCCGCATCTGCTCATCCCGCACCAAGATCCACGATTCGGCACTGAGGCAATGGCCGTGCAGAAGGACGATCGTCATGGGGGCGTCGGTGGGGCCGTACTCGCGGACGGCAAGCGACACACCGTCGTCCGCCGTGACTGTGGTCCTACGTGGGACCAGGGCTCGAGTGGTGCTCTCGATCGACATGCCGCCTCCCTCCTCCGTGCGATGACAGGTTCTACTGTCCATCGCGCAGGTTCGGGAAATAAGCACCCAGAGTGCTGGCCGTGATCACCCGGGGGTGACCGTCCCGCCACCCAGGGGTGGGTCCGGCCCTTCGTCGCCACTACGACGGCGGCGCCGGCCAGGGGTGGTCGGGGCTGACGATCTTCACGATCTCCGTGAAGAAGTTCCACACACCCAGCGGGTCGGCGTTCGAATTGACCAGCACCACCACGGTCTTGGCCTCGGGGGGAAGGTAATACGCATAGGTCTGGTAGCCCGCGATGTTCCCGTTGTGGCCGATCCAGCCGTTCTGGTTCTCGACCCCGAGTCCGTACAGCGAACCCGTGCCTTCCGACGGCGCCGGCTGGAACTGCTCCCGCTCGTGCTGGGTGGCCGGGGAGAGCAGCGTTCCTTCTGCCAAATCGCGCACCCACACGCGCAGGTCGTCGAGCGTGGAAATCATGTTGCCCGCGCCGAATCCCCACGACGGGTTCCAGTCGGTCGCGTCCACCGTCGCGCCGTCGGCGGTTTTCGAGTAGCCCTGCGCATGCGGTGACGGGATGGCCGCAGTGGTGGGGACCGTGGTGTCGTCGAGTTTCTCTGGTCCGGTGATGCGCTCGGCGACGTACGTGTTCAGCGGCAGGCCGGACGCCTTTTCGACCACGAGACCCAGGAGGAGGGTGTTGGTGTTGGAGTAGTCGAACGCGGTTCCCGGCGCGAAGAGGGGTGGACGGCTGAAACTGATCGCGAGCAGTTCCTGGGGTGTCCATTGGCGCTGTGGCTGACTCGGGAGCGCAGGAATCACCACCTCGGAGTAGTCGAAAAGCCCACTGCGCATGGCCGCCAACTGGCGGAGGGTGATCGCCTCGCCGTTGGGGACGTCGGACACATACCTGCCGATCGGATCGTCGAGTCCGACCTTTCCCTCGTCGACCAGTTGCAGCAGGGCGGTGGTGGTGAAGGTCTTCGTGAGGCTGCCGACGCGCATGAACAGGTCCGGTGCCATGGGCTCACCGGTGGCGGTGTCGCGTACCCCGAACGCCTGCACGTACGGTTCGGCGCCGTCCTGCCAGACACCGACGATCGCCCCGGGAACCGCGGCGCGCTCCATCGCCGCCGGAATCGTGTCGGTGAGCTGTGCGTCGGGCAGAACCGGTGCATCGTCCGACTCACCGCATCCCACCAGTCCCGTCGTCAGGACCGCCAGCGCGGCGACCAGTCGCCGCCCCGAAAATGTCCGTGCCACCCCGCTCTCCCATCGCCGTCTCGAACCTCGACCTGCTCGAAGCTTGCGCGGAACACTGTTTCCAGTATGGGCGGCCGTCCCAGCCGGGGAGGCGGATTACTTCGAAGGAACCGGCGCACACGAGTCGGGTGATCTACCGGATCCACGACGGCCACCTCACCCGGCTATCCGGGGAGGGCATCAAATGTGCGGCATTCGAAAGGTGCCGTGTCCGTTCGCGGCAGAGAAGTGCCGTTGACGTCCTCATGCGTGGTCCGGGCAGAGAAGATCAGGGGTGACGGTCCACCCAGCGCTGATGAACCATCGTTGAACTGGCTTCACCAGATCGCCCTTCTCCGCAAGTTCGGCGAATTGGCCGGCGAGAATTGGCCCGTCGCCGCAGACATTGCGAAATTTTGATTGCCGGATCCTCCACGGTTAACTCGGGCACGCCTCGTCGGAGTTCCCAGTCGGAAGTCGGGCCAATTGTCCACACTGGTCGAGTCTGGCCGTCACCAATTGGGCCAATGGTATGAATAATCCGAGACCGTTGGCAACTGAGGCGCAGGAAACGCTACCGTTCGTGACCAGTGATGTGAGTCACTCCCCATAACTTCCGTGGTCGGCGCAGCCCCGCCGCCGCGGCGCAGGAGGCGAACGTGGAAATCAAGGATGCTGTGCCCGGCACGGAGGCGACGGTTTCAGCCCGCCGCGGGTCCGACCGCGCGAAAATCTTGTCGATGCCCTGGCCGTGGTACCTCGCACTCGTCGCGGTCGGTCTGGGCGCGGTGTACACGGGAACGCTCCCGGAGAACATCTTCGGGGGTCTAGCCATCGCGATGATCATCGGCTGCGGCCTGTTCTGGATCGGCGACCGCACCCCGGCGCTGTCTGCGATCGGTGGCGGCCCTCTGCTGTGCGTGTTCGTGCCCGCCCTAGCCGTGTACTCCGGTCTGGTTCCGGACAGTTTCGCCGCCATCGTCAAAAGCTGGTTCACCGGATACGGTTTCGTCGAGATCCTGGTGGCGTCGATCATCGCCGGCAGCATCCTCGGGATGGACCGCCGGTTCCTGATCAAGGCCGGGGGCCGGTTCTGTGCGGTAATCGTGGTCGCGTTCGCCGTGGTGGTCAGCATCATCGGCGCACTCGCGGCGGTCACCGGTTTCGGATTCAAGACCGCAGTTCTCGACGTCACCATCCCAATCATGGCTGGTGGCATCTCCGGCGGTGCGATCCCACTGTCGCAGATGTACGCCGACACCATCGGCGGCGACGCCCAGCAGTACATGTCCAGCATCGTGCCGCCGATCATCTGCGCAAACCTACTGTGCATCGTGCTGGCATCGGTCTACGCCAACCTGACCCGCCGGCGCACCAAGTTGTTCGTCGGGTTCAACGGCCACGGTGAGATGCTGCGGATCAAGGCCACCCCGGAGCAAGTCGCCGCACTGACCGACAAGCGCCCGCTGACGATCAGCGGCCTCGGCACCGGCCTGCTGATGACCGGCGCGATCTACCTCGTCGGTGCGATGCTGCAGGCCGCGGTCCCGCCGGTGCACCTCTACGCCTGGGTCATCCTGCTCACCGCCGCAATCAAGCTGTCCGGCGTGCTGCCGCAGGAGGTCGAGGAGTCGACGACAGAGTGGTACCAGTTCGTGGTCAAGCTGTGGGTGCCCGCAGCACTGGTCGGCATCGGAGTATCCCTGATCGACATCGAGCAAATCGCCGAACTTTCTTCCCGGCCTGCATATCTGGCGTTCACCGTGGCCACGGTGCTGATTACCGCACTGACCGCCGGATTCGTGGGGTGGTTGCTGAAGTTGTACTTCGTGGAGTCCTCGATCACCGCCGGGTTGTGCATGACCGACCTCGGCGGGTCCGGTGACATCGCCACCCTCGGCACCACCCGGCGCATGCATCTGCTGCCCTTTGCGCAGATCACCTCCCGGCTCGGCGGCGGACTGGTGCTGCTGTCGGCCTCGGGTTTCCTGGCCTACTTCTACGGCTGATTTCGGCGGTCGGCCGCCACTCGGCACGCATGTATTCGATGAGGAGAAAGAAAAAGATGGGTAAGACACTGGCCGAAAAGGTCTGGGACGCACACATAGTTCGCCGAGAGGAGGGTGAGCCGGACCTGCTCTACATCGACATGCATTTGTTGCACGAGGTGAACACCCCACAGGCCTTCGACGGCCTCCGGGCGAGCGGTCGCACGGTGCGGCGCCCTGACCTGACGCTGGGCACCGAGGACCACAACACTCCGACCGTGGCCGTCGACAAGGAGATCGTCGACCCGGCGGCCCGCGAACAGGTCTCGCTGATGCGCAAGAACTGTGCCGAGTTCGGGATCGAGTTGTTCCGCCTCGGCGAGGAACATCAGGGCATCGTGCACGTCATCGGTCCCGAACTCGGCCTGTCCCATCCGGGGTCGACGATCGTTTGCTGCGATTCGCACACCGCCACCCAGGGTGCGTTCGGGGCACTGGCCTTCGGGATCGGCACCAGCCAGGTCGAGCACGTGCTGGCCACGCAGACCTTGCCGATGGCACGGCTGAAGAACATGGCGGTCACCGTGAACGGCTCGCTGCCCGAGGGGGTGACGGCCAAGGATCTGATCCTGGCGATCATCGCCCGCGTCGGCACCGCCGGCGGCCAGGGCCACATCATCGAATACCGGGGTCAGGCCATCGACGAGCTGTCGATGGAGGGCCGGATGACGGTGTGCAACATGTCCGTCGAGGCCGGATCGAGGGCCGGGATGATCGCCCCGGACGAGAAGACCTTCGAGTACCTGCGTGGCCGCCCGGCCGCACCGACCGGGGACGCATGGGATGCCGAGGTGGCGTACTGGCGCACCCTGTTCAGCGACGGCGACGCCGTCTTCGACAAGGAAGTCGTGATCGATGCCTCCACCCTGACCCCCTTCGTGTCGTGGGGCACCACGCCTGCGCAGGCAGGTCCACTCGGTGACCCGGTGCCCCACCCGGACCAGTTCCCCGACCCGATCGAACGGGCCGCTGTCGAACGCGCCCAGGATTACATGAACATCACACCCGGACGGCCGGTCCGCGGGCTTCCGGTCGATGTCGTGTTCATCGGATCATGCACCAACAGCCGGATCGAGGATCTGCGTGACGTCGCGCGTGTCCTCGATGGAAGGACGGTCGCACCCGGGGTCGAGTTGATGATCGTGCCCGGATCGATGAAGGTGCGTCAGCAGGCCATCGACGAAGGCCTGAACGAGGTGTTCGAGGCCGCCGGAGCGGGACTGCGATTCGCCGGCTGTTCGATGTGCGCAGCGCTGAACGAGGACCGCCTCGCACCCGGTCAACGCGCCGCATCGACGAACAACCGCAACTTCGAGGGCCGCCAGGGCAAGGGCTCTCGCACTCACATCGTCTCCCCCGCCGTGGCGGCGGCGACTGCCGTGGCCGGTCACCTGGCCGCACCCGCCGACCTGAACTGACTCACCTTTCGTTTGCGAATCGAGGACCTCGTGCAACCGTTCACCGTGCACACCGGCATCGCCGCGCCACTGCGGCGCACCGACGTCGACACCGATCAGATCATTCCCGTCCGCTTCCTCACCCACAGTTCCCGAACCGGGTTCTCCGACAAACTCTTCCACGACTGGCGTGAAGAACCCGACTTCGTCCTCAACGACCCCACCTACACCGGGTCGACGATCCTGGTCGCCGGCCGGGACTTCGGCACCGGATCCTCGCGGGAGTACGCGGTCTGGGCGTTGCAGAACTACGGATTCCGGGCGGTGATCGCGCCCCGATTCGGGGACATCTTCCGCGGCAACGCCCTCACCAACGGCCTGCTCACCGTGGAGTTACCGACCGACACCATCGAACGACTCTGGTGCGTGCTCGAGGCCGAGCCCGGACATCAGGTCACCATCGACCTGATCGAACGGCAGGTGCGGGCGGGTGCGATCGCCGCATCGTTCGAACTCGACGACAACACCCGCTGGCGTCTACTCGAAGGACTCGACCACATCGACCTGACCCTCGCCCACGCCGGCACTATCACCGACTTCGAGCACCAGCGGCGCCCCGCACTGCCCTCGACCACTCTGATTCGCTGACCTCAGGGATGCAGTGACCGCAGCGTTGGACGGGCCGAGACCCTCAGGGTGTCTCGGCCCGCTGCTTTTCCAGCAATGGCACGATCCGCGGGGCGATGCGGCGGCTGAGCACCAGTTCCGACTGGGTTCGCAGCACCCCCTCGGTGGCGATCATCTCCTGCAGGACCCGCTCGAAGTCCTCGTGATCCTTGGCCACCACCCGGCACAGCAGATCGCCTTTTCCGGCAACGGAATTGACCTCGAGCACCTCGGGGATGGTGGCCAGATGCCGGCAGGTGGCGTCCATCATCGACTGCGCGATGTCCAGGTGCACGAACGCCAGGATGGAGTACCCGAGGGCGGTCGGTTGCATTTGCGGGCGGTAGCTGGTGATCACCCCGTCGCGGGAGAACTTGTCGAGCCGCGACTGCACGGTGCCGCGCGCGACGTTGAGGCGCCGCGCGTACTCACGCACCCCGGCCTTGGGTTCCTCGACGATCAGCTTCAACAGATCGAGATCCAGCTTGTCCAAGGGAGTGGTCAATTGCATCACCCCATTGTTCCCGATGCAGCGCTCAGGATGAACCGAACAGGGCCGATTGCCCACCTTCTAGTTCCAGTCTCCTACCACTAGCCCACCAGGTGCGGGTTCGAACACCGACCGCCTACTTGACGAACGGAGAACACGATGTCCCAGCAATCTTCCCCGGTCTCGCCGACGATCGACCGGGAGGCGGCGGTAACGGCCCACCGCGACCGTGCCGCACTGTTGGCTTCCCTCTCGCAGGTTGCCGATGTCTCCTGCGCGGTCGCCGACGCCCTCGACCAGCTGGGCGACGGTGCCGCGATCGGTGCCGGTACTCTCACACCGCTGAGTCGGGGCCAGCGGATCTGCGGGCCCGCGGTGACGTTGCGGTACCGCCAGCTGACCGGCGACGTCGCCGACAACAGGGCGGACGGACTTGGTGCCCGGCTCGGAGACCGGGACCTCTACAGCAGCGCCCGGCCCGGTGATGTGGCGGTGTTCGACTGCCCCGCCCCCGCCGATACCGCTGTCGTGGGTGCGCTGTCGGCGCATTGGGCGCTGCTGGCCGGACTCGCCGGCTGCGTTGTCGGGGGCGCGGTGCGTGATTCGGTGTCCATCGTTGACAGCGGCTTGCCCGTGTGGTCGATGGCCCGGGTTCCGCAGGCCGCGCGTTTTCGCTACGCCACCGAGTCGATCGGCGAACCGGTCCGGCTGGCCGGGCGCCTGGTCCACCCGGGCGACATCATCGTCGCCGATGACGACGGGGTCGCCGTCATTCCGGCCGACCGGTTGTTCGACGTGGTGAAGGTCTGTGTGGAGGCCGAGCGGGTCGAGCACGACCTACTCACCCAGTTGCGGTCGAGTGATTCGATCGCCGACCTTCTCGGCAAGCTGCGGCAACGACCGGTCAGCGTGTTCGACCGCTGACCCTGGTGGGCCGACGGAGCATGCGCTGATATCGAATTTGGCTCGTGATCCGTCGGCCGTCGGCACCATGGAAGGCGCATGACGGAGGGGCTCGACGCATGGCGTCGAGCCCCTCCGCGTTGGTGTGTCTGTCAGGTGTCGAGCAGTTCGACCGTCTCGATCCCGAGGCCTCGCAGCCGCGTCACGTAGTTGTCGACATTGCGGACTTTGACGTCCTCGTAGCCGCGCACCATATCCGCGGCTGCCGCGGCGGCGACCGCCGTGTCGTACGTGCTCTCATCCAGGTCACGCGCCAAACGCAGCACCATCTGCTCGTAGTGGGCGGCCAGGCGTCGTTCGAGCCGACGCATCCCGGCGTATCCGAACGGATCCCACCGCGTGCCCCGCAGCCGTTTGCCCTTGGCCAGCACACGCAGTGCGGTGTGGCTGCGCGGTCCGAGACCGATCTTCTTCTTCCGGCCCACCGCCTCGAGGGTCGGGGGGTGGAGCTTGTAGGTGAGGTTGCCGTCCACGCACGAGCGCAGCGGGACCGGCGCAGACCTGGGCGTGGTGGATGTAAGTCGTGCCGGGCGGTCACCAGGTGTGACGTCGACACCCCGCAGGGACTTAAGTCCCTTTTCCATGCCGATCCGGTTCTTCGCTCGGGTGGGGGTGCCAGGCTGTGGATGGCCCCGGGTTTCAGGGCGGTCGGGCAGGAGCGGACAACGGTGTCGACACTTTCAGCGAATCCGATCGGTGCTGCCGGTGCCGGAACCGCCGGTTTCACGCCGACCATCGGGGTGGAGGAAGAGTTCGTGCTCGCCGACCCCGGCACCGGTGCCCCGTTCCTGGGTAACACCGCGGTCGCCGCCGCCGCCCGACGCTGCGGCGCCGAACTGCAACTCGAGTTGTCGCGGTGTCAGATCGAAACCGCCACTCCGGTGTGCACCACCCTCACCGATCTCGGAAACCAGCTCCGGCGTACTCGAGCACAGGTGGCGGCCGCAGCCTCCGCGGTGGGCGTCGCGGTGCTCGCGACCGGGGTACCCCCCTTCGGACCGCCCCCGACCTCGATCACCGCGCTGCCCCGCTATCAGCGGATGGCCGAGCATTTCGGCCTTCTCGGGGAGCAGGTCATCTGCGGTTGTCACGTTCACGTCGGACTCGACGACCGGGACCTCGCGGTGCAGGTCAGCAACCATCTACGTCCCTGGCTGCCGGTGCTGCTGGCACTGACCGCGAACTCACCGGTCTTCGCCGGCCGCGACACCGGATACGCCAGCTGGCGGCACGTGTTGTGGTCGCGGTGGCCCAGTGCCGGGCCACCCCCGTATTTCCGCTCCGCGCAGCACTACGACACCGTGGTGGCGGACATGCTCGACCACGAGGTGATCCTCGATACGGCGATGGTCTACTGGGATGTGCGCCTGTCGGCGCACCTGCCCACCCTCGAGGTGCGGGTCAGCGACGTCCCCGCGACCGTCGAGGAAACGGTGCTCCTCGCCGCGCTGGTGCGCGCGCTGGTCACCACCGCCCTCGGTGCTGTCCACAGCGGGCAACAGGCACCGGTGCTCGACCCCGCTCTGCTGCGGGCGGCGTATTGGCGCGCCGCCCGGGACGGGGTGAGCAGATACGCCCTCGACACCGGGTCCGGACACCTGATCTCGGCGCGCGAGGCTACCGCGCGGCTTGTCGATCATGTACGTCCGGCGCTCGAGCGCACCGGCGATTACCGGACCGTCCGCTGCGCCGTCGAGTGTGTCCTCGGTGCGGGTAACGGGGCTGTGCGGCAACGCCGCATCCTCCGGGCAGGATCTCGTGCCGACCTCCTCCACATGCTCACCTGCACCACCACCGACACCTGCGCGAGCACCGAGGAACTCGGACATGACACCGCCGACCGGTCATGACGGACCCCACGCGCGGGTGGTGGCGGTGAAACTCGATGCACTGTTCGGATCGGGTACACCGCAGCGGGTCGGCAGCTTCCGATTCCTCCTCGACGGCCAACGGTGGGAATGGTCCGACCCGGTTGCCGAGATGCACGGCTACCGCCCCGGCGAGAAAACTCCCACCACCGAATTGCTGCTCTCGCACAAACACCCCGACGACCTCCGCCATGTCACCGCGATCTTCGAGAAGATGATCGACGAGGGCCAACCTTTCAGCAGCAAACACCGCATCATCGACACCGCTGGGCGTGTGCACCATGTGATCGTCGTCGGGGACCAGCTCCGCGAGAACGACCGGGTGGTCGGCACGTCCGGGTTCTACATCGACGTCAGCGAGTCCCTGGAGACCGTACTGCAGGAATCGCTCGACGAAGCGGTCGCCGAACTTGCCGCGTCCCGGGCGGTCATCGAACAGGCCAAGGGCGTGTTGATGCTCGTCTACGGCATCCCCGCGGAGCGGGCCTTCGACATCCTCATCTGGCGCTCCCAGGAGACCAACACCAAACTGCGCACCATCGCCGAGAACCTGGTCACCGCGGTCGGCGATCCCGCCGCCGCCGCGGTCCCGCCGGAAACCTTCCGGACCCGGTTCGACCGCGTGCTGCTCACCGCCCACCAATTCCGGAGCAACACGAGCTGAGGGGCAACCGCGGTCCGTTTCCGTCAGGTGCGCTCAGCAGAATCGTGCCGCCCCTTCACAGCGCCGGTGCCGGCGGTTGAGTGCCGGGAAACCGGGGTAGTCACGGTATATACACCCCGCGCGCACCGACGCGCCCTATTGCTGCCGACGCCGTCGACGCAGCGCGTGGCGACGACACACAGCAAGTAGGTTCGATCATGAAAATCATGAAAACTAAAACCAAAGTCGAGTTGGGGGCCGCGGTTGGCGCGGGATACCTGCTCGGGCGCACACACCAGTTGAAGATGGCCGTGAAACTCGCCGGGGCGGGCGGACGATCCCCCAGTGGGCCACAGGAGCTGCTCACCCAGGGCTCCGAACTCCTCGCTTCGTCTCCGGACATCACGGAGCTCGGTGACTCGGTTCGGGACGAACTGCTCGACGTCACGGCGGCCAAGGCCGAAGCCGAGGCCACCAGCGAGCACATCGCTTCGTTCCGCGACCGCCTCCGCTCGCGCCGCGCGAACGTCGTATCCGGCGGCGGGCACCTGGTCGCAGGGGTGAAGAGAATCGGTCATCGCGAGCACGCCCACCCGGCGGAATCCACCGTCGACGCCGAACCGGACAACGGAAAAGACGAGGGCGAGAAACAACAGCAGCCGTCCAGCACCCGGGCACGCTTGCGGCGGATCACGCCCCGCGCGCTCCACCATGCCTGAGCGGTCGCGTCATTGCAGCGTGAGGTGCGTCCTCGCCCAGTCCGCCAGTTCGTCGAGGACCGGCATCAGTGACTGGCCTGCCTCGGTCAGCTGATATGTGACCGATACGGGCGGTCCCTCGCAGACTTCCCGCGTCACGAGACCGGCCCCGGCCANTTCGACGAGACGGTCGGAGAGCACCGAATCGCTGATGCTCCCGACCGAACGTCGCAGCCCGGAGAACGTNGCCGGGCCCGACATCAGTGTCGCCAGAATGACGCCGTTCCAGCGCTTGCCCAGGAACGTGAACGCCTTCGCGAGCGCGCCGTCGCACGCGCGCGGATCGTGCTGTTCGACGCCTGAGCTCATANNTCGACCTTAGNAAGGTGCTAGCATCCAACTGTCAACTAGTTTTTTACTAGTAACACTTTTGTTGCTAGTCACTGATCGGATTCTCGGAGGGAGACAGCGAGGCGGGTGGCGTGCTAGAACGAACGAGTGGCACTCGGCGAACAGATCGAGATCGACGCTCGAACGCGCATGATCGTCGGTCAACCGCTCGACATGGCCGCGGACCAGCCGGATGTGGGCAACGCGATCGTTCACCGAGCCGGAGATCTCTTGGTGGTCGTCGACACCGGGGTGACCACCGCTTTCCGCGACGCGATCCGATCCGCTGCCGACGACCTCGCTCCGTGGTCGAAGGTCCTGCTACTCACCACCCACGGTCACCCCGACCATGTCGGCAACAACGACATCGTCGACGACCTCGGCGTCGGACTCGACCGCTCGAACGTGCAGCATTTCGTCAGCGCGCACGACGCGAGCCAGTACCGCGATCGAGGTCTCCCCTACTGGATCACGAGTCTCGAACGTGTGTCCGGCCTGGTGCCGGGGTTCGAGGATCCCGCTGACGCAGCACGTCGGCTCCTCGCCATGTACCGGCCCTACGTTCCCGTCACCGATATCACCCGGACGTACGAGGAACTCCCGCTCGAGCACCTCGTCATCGGCTCTCAACACGTGTCCGGCTGGTCGTTCGGGGACGGTGCCGTTCAGGTCGTCCGCACCCACGGTCACTGCGCCGGCCAGGTCGTCGTCCACCTCCCCGGGGCACGGTTGCTGCACCTGTCGGACGAGCCGAACGGGCCGTGCGGCGCGATGCACGACGCCAACCAGATGAACATCTTCGCCGCGGCCGCCCTGGCGCTGACGCTGGTCGAGACCGGCGCTCTCGACGTCGTCACCGAGGGCCACGCGTTCGAGGTGTTCGATCGCCCTGCCGCAGCCGAGCGCCTGTCGACGCTGCTCGATCAGGCTTCGGCGCTCGACGGCGCCGCACAGGCACTGCTCACCGATCACATCGACGACCTACCGGCGTTCGTTCACGCCTTCATCGCGCGATCCCAGGAGCTGGGCGTATCGGGCGCGAATCCGAACCCCATGTTCAACACGATGATGACGATCGCCAAGTTGCGCGAGCTCGGTCTCGTAGCGAAGGGTGCGGGCTCGCACCAGACATGGACCCGACCCGTCCTCGACGACTCCACGCGCGCACCGTGACACGCGTGCCGGTCACTGCAGCCTGAGGTGCGTCCTCGCCCAGTCCGCCAGTTCGTCGAGGACCGGCATCAGTGACTGGCCTGCCTCGGTCAGCTGATATGTGACCGATACGGGCGGTCCCTCGCAGACTTCCCGCGTCACGAGACCGGCCCCGGCCAGTTCGACG